>JAUNTV010000041.1 GCA_030538515.1 Paracoccus sp. (in: a-proteobacteria) | reverse complement strand
TTTCGGCTCCGGGCGAGGCGCGCTCGGACGTGTGGCAGGTGATGGAGTTTTCCAAGCGCTTCACCGTGGAAGAGGTCTGGCCCGCCGATCTGATCGCGCAAAAGCCCGAACTGGCCGGCAAGACCCTGTTCGAGGTGCTTTATGCCAATGGTGTCGTGGACCGCTTCCCCGTCTCCGAGGTGGCCGAGGGCTTCAGCAATCAGGAATCCGAGGATTTCGGCTTCTATGTCCAGAAGGGCCTGTTCGAGGAATATGCCCAGTTCGGGCGCGGCCATGGCCATGACCTGGCCCCCTTCGACACCTATCACCAGGTGCGCGGGATGCGTTGGCCGGTGGTCGATGGCAAGGAAACGCTCTATCGTTTCCGCGAGGGTTATGACCCCTATGTCGAGGCCGGTTCGGACGTGCAGTTCTATGGCTATCCCGACAAGAAGGCCAAGCTGATCTTCGCGCCCTATGAACCCCCGGCCGAGGCCCCGAACGGGGAGTTCGATCTGTGGCTGTGCACGGGCCGGGTGCTGGAACACTGGCATTCGGGGTCGATGACGCGGCGTGTGCCGGAACTGCACCGGGCCTTCCCCTCGGCGGTGGTGTTCATGCACCCTGACGATGCCGCCGACCGGGGCCTGCGCCGCGGGCAGGAGATCCGCATCACCTCGGCACGCGGCGAGATGCTGAGCCGGGTCGAGACGCGGGGCCGTAACAAGCCCCCGCGCGGGCTGGTCTTCGTGCCCTTCTTCGACGAAAGCCAGCTGATCAACATGCTGACACTGGATGCGACCTGTCCGCTGTCGAAGGAAACCGATTACAAGAAATGCGCCTGCAAGGTCGAACGCGCCTGAACGCGCGGGTGATTGATGCCAGCCATGCGCCCCGCTTCGCCGCCAGCATCCGCCGACCGCCGCCGGTTCCTTGTGAACACGGCACATATGGCCGGTGGTTGTCTGGTGGCCGGGGCCGGGCTGGCATGGCTGGCGCGCGATGCCCGCGCCCTGCCGGCCGAGGCCCTGCGCCCGCCCGGCGCATTGGCCGAGGATGATTTTCTGGCCGCCTGCGTGCGCTGCGGGCTTTGCGTGCGCGACTGTCCTTACGATACGCTGATACTGGCCGAACTGGGCCGCGATGGCCCCGCCACCGGCACGCCTTACTTCATCGCCCGCGATATCCCCTGCGAGATGTGCGACGATATTCCCTGCGTGGCCGCCTGCCCGACCGGCGCGCTTGATCCGGGGCTGACCGATATCGACGATGCCCGCATGGGCACCGCCGTTCTGGTCGATCAGGAAAATTGCCTGAATTTTCTGGGGCTTCGCTGCGATGTCTGTTACCGGGTCTGCCCGGTCATCGACAAGGCCATCACGCTTGAGGCCATGCATAACCCGCGTTCGGGCCATCACGCCATTTTCGCGCCCACGGTGCATGCCGACCACTGCACGGGTTGCGGTATCTGCGAAAAAAGCTGCGTGCTGCCCGAAGCCGCGATCAAGGTGCTGCCGATGCGGCTGGCGCGGGGATCATCGGCGGAACACTATCTGAAAGGGTGGGAGGAAAAGGCCCTGAAAGGCGCGCCCGTGGTGGATGGCATCATCGACATGCCCGCCAACCTGCCCGATGACGCGCCGCTTCTGCCATCGGTTCCCGACCGGTTTCAGCCCGTCTTCACCCTGCCGGGGGCCGGACAATGAGTGCCCCCGGGCCCCACCCCGGAGCCGAGGCCGCCGCCGCCAAGGGCTGGCTGCGCGCGCATCGCTGGCTGATCGCCCGGCGCAGCAGTCAGGGGTTTTTTCTGCTGCTGTTCCTTCTGGGGCCGTGGTTCGGCATCTGGTGGGTCAGCGGCAATCTGGCGGCCTCGCGCACCTTCGGGGTGTTGCCGCTGAACGATCCGCTGATCGCGCTGCAAGGCATGCTGGCCGGGCATTGGCCCCTTGGCACTGCGCTGATCGGGGCGGGGATCGTGCTGGCCGTCTATGCGCTGATCGGCGGGCGGGTCTATTGTTCGTGGGTCTGCCCGATCAACCCGGTGACGGATGCGGCGCATTGGCTGCATGACCGCCTTGGCCTGCCCAAAGGCTGGCAGCCCGGCCGCAAGGCGCGGTTCTGGCTTCTGGGCACGGTGCTGGCCACCTCGGCGACAAGCGGGGTGATCGTCTGGGAAATCGTCAATCCGGTCACCATGGTGCATCGCGGCCTTGTCTTCGGGATGGGCTTTGCCTGGGCCATGATCGGCGCGGTCTTTCTGTTCGATCTTCTGGTCTCGCGCCGGGGCTGGTGCGGGCAGCTTTGTCCCGTGGGCGCCTTTTACGGGCTTATCGGCCATAAAAGCCTGATCCGGGTCAGCGCCGCCAATCGCGCGGCCTGCGACGATTGCATGGATTGCTATGCCGTCTGCCCGGAAAATCACGTGATCTCGCCCGCGCTCAAGGGCAAGCCGGGCACCACGCCGCTGATCCTGTCGCCCGATTGCACCAATTGCGGGCGCTGCATCGATGTCTGCGCCGTCAATGTGTTCAATTTCACCCATCGTTTCGATAGCCGCCTGCGCCCTGACGCGGATGTGCCTGATCCTGAAGCCGCTTGATATGCAACGGAGAATCCAGATGAAGCCCATGGTCCTTACCGGAATTTCCGCCGCAGCACTGCTGCTGGCCCTGTCAGGGCTGGCCCTTGCCCAGTCCTCGGGCGAGGGGCGAAGCCTGCGCGGGGCCGATGTGCAGCAGATCCTGCCCCCTGAGGAGGTCTACAAGCAGGAGGAAGGGCGCATGTCACGCAATTACCGCCAGCAGCCGCCCCTGGTGCCCCATTCCATCGATCAGTATCAGATCGACATGCGGGTAAACCAGTGCCTTGCCTGCCACGACTGGACCAATGCCGGCGACCGCGGCGCGCCCACCCTGTCGATGACCCATTATCAGGACCGCGACGGCAACCAGCTTGACGCCATTCCCGGCACCCGCTGGTTCTGCAATGCCTGCCATGTGCCGCAGGCGAATGCGCCCGATCTGGTGCGCAACCTGTTCCAGCCATCCACCGGCAACTGAAGGGGGCCTGCCCATGTCCGACAATCAAGCGCCCCGCCGCAACCCGATACGCAGGCTCTGGGACTGGTTCTGGCGACCAAGCTCGGTTCTCAGCATCGGCTTCGTGCTGATCACCGGCTTCATCGGCGGCATCCTTTTCTGGGGTGGTTTCCACTGGTCGCTGGAAATGACCAATACCGAGGAATTCTGCACCTCATGCCACACGATGGAGGTGAACCTTGGCGAATACCGCGAAACGGTTCACTACAACAACCATTCCGGCGTGCGCGCGATCTGTTCGGACTGCCATGTGCCCCATGAATGGCATCACAAGATCAAGGCCAAGATCATGGCCGTGAAGGATGTCTATCACGAGGTTGCCGGCACCATCTCGACCCCCGAGAAATACGAGGCGCACCGCCTGACCATGGCCTCGGCGGTGTGGCGCAAGATGAAGGCCTCGGACAGCCGCGAATGCCGCAACTGCCATGCTTTCGACTATATGGACTTCACCATACAGGAAACCCGCGCCGCCACCGCCCATCAGCGCGCCATCGACGAAAACATGACCTGCATCGACTGCCATCAGGGCATCGCCCACAAGCTGGCGCCCGGATCGGAACAGGAATATCGCCGCGTCGTTCAGGAACTGACCGAGCAGGGCCTTATCGCGCCTCCGGGCGGCACCGCGCCCGGCCCGCAGAGCCTGCTTATCAGCACCCCCCCGCAATAAGATCGCAAAGGCCTTGTCATGATCAGCTTTCTTGATTTTCTGGGGACCCTCGGCAGCAATGTCATCGGCTTTCCGGGCATCCTCGGGCTTGCCTTCGGAATGATGACGCGCAACTGGATCATCGCGGTGATCGCCGGCGCGCTTGTCGGTGTGGGGCAGACATTGATCTTCAGTGACCGCACCGTGCTGTTTTTGTTCGACATGGGGCTGGCCGTCGCCGTCGGTGCCGTCTTCGCCATCATCGGCTGCGCCATCCGCCACCGGGGCGCAACGGTCTGAAAAGGCCCGCCCGGAAGGGGGCGGCAAAGCGCCCCCTTCTGTCACCGATCCGTCATATCATCGTCGTCTTGCCGACATATGCGGCCGATAGTCGATGCCCGACGACAAGCCCACGGAGACAATGATGACCCTGAACCGCCTTGCCGCAAGTGCCGCCCTTGCCGCGCTTTTCGCAGCCCCTGCCATTGCGGATGAATTCCCGCTTGATGCGCGCTATACGGATGCCGATGGCGACATGATCGCCGATATTCCGGCCGATCCGGGCCAGCAGATCGACCCCGACACGCTGATCTTCGCCTATACCCCGGTCGAGGACCCCGCCGTCTATGCCGAGGCATGGTCGGATTTCCTGACCCATCTGGCCGATGTGACCGGCAAGCAGGTCGAATTCTTCCCCGTCCAGTCCAATGCCGCCCAGCTTGAGGCGATGCGCGCCGGCCGCCTGCATATCGCGGGTTTCAACACCGGGTCGAACCCGCTGGCGGTGGCCTGCGCGGGCTTCCGCCCCTTCGCCATGATGGCGCAGGAGGATGGCAGCTACGGCTATGAGATGGAATTCATCACCTACCCCGGCAGCGGCATCGAAAAGGTCGAGGACATCAAGGGCCGAACCATGGCCTTCACCTCGGAAACATCGAACTCGGGCTACAAGGCGCCCTCGGCGCTGATGCAGGCCAATTACGGGATGGAAGCGGGCACGGATTTCACGCCGGCCTTCTCGGGCGCGCATGACAATTCGATCCTGGGCGTGGCCAACAAGGATTACGACGCCGCCGCCATCGCCAATTCGGTCCTGCACCGCATGGTCGCGCGCGATGTGGTCAAGCCCGAACAGCTGGTCAGCATCTACAAATCCGACACTTTCCCGACCACCGGCTATGGCACCGTCTATAACCTGACGCCGGAATTGCAGGACAAGATCAGGGAAGCCTTCTTCGGCTTCGACTGGGAAGGCACCAGCCTTCAGGCCGAGTTCGAGAAATCCGGCGAGGCGCAGTTCATCCCGATCACCTTCAAGGACAACTGGGCCGTCATCCGCGAGATCGATGCCGCGATGAACGTGCAGTATAGCTGCAACTGATCCCAGTCTCACCATCCGGGACGGGCCTTCACTGGCCCGTCTTTTTTCTGTTTCCGAAAGGCTGAACCATGCTGCGTGTCGACGGACTGACCAAAACCTATCGCACCGGCGACAAGGCGCTGAGCGATGTCAGTTTCTCGATCGGCTCCGGGCAGGTGGTGGGGCTGATCGGGCCTTCGGGGGCGGGGAAATCCACGCTGATCCGCTGCATCAACCGGCTGGTGGAACCCAGCGAAGGCGCGGTCTGGCTGAATGATGTGGACCTGACGCGCCTTGGCGGCAGCGATCTGCGCCGCGCGCGCCGCCGGATCGGGATGATCTTTCAGGAATATGCCCTGGTCGAACGGCTGACGGTCATGGAAAACGTGCTTTCCGGGCGGCTTGGCTATGTGCCCTTCTGGCGCAGCTTCCTGCGCCGCTTCTCGGGCGCGGATGTGCAGAAGGCCTATGCGCTTCTGGACCGCGTGGGGCTGTCGGCGCATGTCGACAAGCGGGCCGACGCGCTTTCGGGCGGTCAGCGCCAGCGCGTCGGCATCGCGCGGGCGCTGGAACAGAACCCCGAACTGCTGCTGATCGACGAACCCACCGCCAGCCTTGATCCCAAGACCAGCCGCCAGATCATGCGGCTGATCACCGAAATCTGCCGCGAATCCGGGCTTCCGGCGATCATCAATATCCACGACGTGGTGCTGGCGCAGCAATTCACCGACCGCATCATCGGGCTTCAGGCCGGCAGGGTGGTGTTTGACGGGCCGCCCTCGGGGCTGACCGAGGATGTGCTGACCACCATCTACGGGGCCGAGGACTGGACCGCGATGCGCAAATCCGCTGATGAGGACCGCGAGGCCGAAGCAGCCGAGGCCGCCAGCCGCGACAAGCTGCTTGAGGCGCTTTGATCATGCCCGCCTATCCGGCCCGCTGGCACCGCCCGCCGCAAATGGTGAAATCGCGCTTCTGGCGCATCGCGCTGACCCTTGGCGCGGTGGTCTATCTGGCGCTTGCCATCGGCAGTATCGACGTGAACTGGACCCGCGTGGCGGAAGGATGGCAGCGCGGCGCGCGCTTCATCGGGGGCTTTCTGCAACCCGATTTCACCACCCGCTGGAAGGATATCTCGCGCGGGCTGATGGAAAGCCTGACGATGACCTTCACCTCGACCGTCGTGGGCATTCTTGTCTCGATCCCCATCGGGATCGGGGCTGCGCGCAATATCGCGCCGCGCTGGATCTACCTGATCTGCCGCGCGGTCATCGCCATCAGCCGGGCGCTTCAGGAAATCATCGTGGCGATCTTCTTCGTGGCGCTGTTCGGCTTCGGCACTTTCGCGGGTTTCCTGACGCTCAGCTTCGCCACCATCGGCTTCATCGGCAAGCTTCTGGCCGAGGATATCGAGGATATCGACGAATCCCAGGCCGAGGCGATCCGCGCCACCGGCGCGGGCTGGTGGCAGGTGATCAATTACGGGATTCAGCCGCAGGTGATGCCGCGCCTGATCGGGCTGTCCGCTTACCGCTTCGACATCAATTTCCGCGAATCGGCGGTGATCGGGATCGTGGGCGCGGGCGGAATCGGCGGCACGCTGAACACCGCGCTGAACCGTTATGAATATGACAGCGCGGGCGCGATCCTGCTGGTCATCATCGCCATCGTGATGTGCGCCGAATATGCCTCGGGGCATTTGCGGAAATGGGTGCAGTGATGCGGGCCGAAACCTACCCTGAAATCTGGGACCGCCGCAGCCCGCGCCGGCGTCTGGCCATCTTCGCGGGCTGGCTGGCGGCGGTGGCGCTGTTCGTCTGGTGCTGGCAGGTGATGACGGCGCGCACGCAATGGGGTTTCGTGCTTGACGCCCATCGCGCCGCCGCCGATCTGGGCAGGCGCGCCTTTCCGCCGCGGTGGTCCTATCTGGAAAACCTGTGGCAGCCGCTTTGGGACACGATCAATATCGCCACGCTCGGCACGCTTCTGGGCATCGTGATCGCCGTTCCGCTGGCCTTTCTGGCGGCGCGCAATACCACGCCCTCGGTCCTGTTCCTGCGTCCGGTGGCGCTGTTCTTCATCGTCGCCTCGCGCTCGATCAATTCGCTGATCTGGGCGCTTTTGCTGGTGTCGATCCTTGGGCCGGGGATTCTGGCGGGGATCATCGCCATCGGCTTCCGCTCGGTCGGGTTCATCGGCAAGCTGCTTTACGAGGCGATCGAGGAAACCGACATCCGCCAGATCGAGGCCGTGACCGCAACCGGGGCCAGCCCGGCGCAGGTGCTCAATTACGCCATCGTGCCGCAGATCCTGCCCACATTCTACGGCATCAGCGTCTTTCGATGGGATATCAATATCCGCGAAAGCGCCATTCTGGGGCTGGTCGGCGCGGGCGGGATCGGCGTGCAATTGCAGGCCAGCCTGAATGTTCTGGCCTGGCCGCAGGTCTCGCTGATCATTCTGGTTATCCTTGCAACGGTGGTGGTCAGCGAATGGGTTTCGGCGCGCGTGCGCCACGCGGTGATCTAGCCGCGCGGGCACCGCCGCGATCCGGGTCTTCGGGCAAGGAAAAAGCGCCCCCGTCATTCAGGGGGCGCTTTCCCTTCATTCGAAGCTGATCTGTGCCTTCATGGCCTGCGTGCGGTCCTGCGCGATCCTGAAGCCGGCCTCGGCCTGATCAAGCGGCACGGTATGGGTGATCAGGGGCCCGGTCTCGATCAGCCGCTTGCGCATCAGCTCGACCCCGGTGGCGAATTCGGGATGGAAGCGGAACGAGCCGCGCAGGTCCAGTTCCTTCGCGGTGATCGCCATCATCGGCAGGCTCATGTCGCCGCCAAGCCCGAGTTGCAGGATCACGCCGCGCGGGCGCATGGCATGGATGCCCGCCGCCAGCGCCGGGGCTGCGCCGGAACATTCGTAAAGCACGTCGAACGTGCCCTTGCCAGCGGCGTATTCAGCCAGGGCCTCGGGGTTTTCGGCCATATTGATCGCGCGGTCGGCGCCCGCTTTCAGCGCCATGTCCAGCGTGAAATCCGACAGGTCCGTCACCACGATCTCGGCCGCGCCGGCGCGGCGCGCGGACAGGACCGACAGCATCCCGATCGGGCCGCAACCGGTGATCAGCACGCGCTTGCCAAGCATCTCTCCGGCGCGGCGGGTGGCGTGAAGCGTGACCGCAAGGGGTTCGGCCATGGCCGCCTGCCCCGGGGTCAGGCCGGTGGCGTCGACGCATTGGCTGGCATCGGCGACCAGCACCTGCCGGAACGCGCCCTGAATATGCGGAAACGGCATGGCAGAGCCGTAAAACCGCATGTTCAGGCAATGATTGGGCAGACCTTCGGCGCAGTAGCTGCATGTCCCGCAGGGCCGCGAGGGCGAGACCGCGACAAGCTGGCCCGGCGTGAAACCGGTGACGCCCTCGCCCAGAGTTTCCACCCAGGCCGAGACCTCATGCCCCAGAATCATCGGCTCACGCAGCCGGATCGCGCCGAAGCCGCCGTGATTATAGTAATGCAGGTCCGAGCCGCAGATCCCGCCCGCTGCAAGGCGCAGGCCGATCTGGCCGGGGCCGGGGGTTTCGGGGGCGCGATCCTCGATCCGAAGGTCACGGGCGGCGTGAATGACGACGGCCTTCATCACAGCACCGGCGTCAGAAGCGGCTGGCCGGCGAAATGCGCGGTCAGATTGTCGCGCAGAAGCTGGCCCATGGCCTGCCGCGTCTCGATGGTGCCCGAGGCCTGATGCGGTTGCAGCAGCACATTGTCCAGCGTGAGAAAGCGCGGGTTCAGCGCGGGCTCACCTTCAAAGACATCAAGGGCCGCACTGCCAAGCGCACCGCTTTCCAGCGCATCCAGAAGCGCGGTTTCGTCGACATTCGAGGCCCGGCTGATATTGATCAGCATGCCTTCGGGGCCGAGCGCCTCGATCACCTGGCGGTTCACGATATGGCGGGTCGCGGCGGATGCGGCCAGCGTGACGAACAGGAAATCCGAACGCGCGGCCAAAGCCACCGGATCGGCGATGAATTCCCAGTCGGGCGCGAAATCCCTGGCGGCGACATCGCTATAGGCGATCTGCATGTCAAAGCCGGCAAGGCGTTTGGCGACCTCGAAACCGATACGGCCAAGGCCAAGCACACCGGCGCGCCGGCCCCAGACCCGCCGCTTGAGCGGGTAAAGCCCGCGCGACTGCCACGAGCCGTCGCGGACCCATGTTTCCGCCCCGATCACGCCACGCGACTGCGCCAGCATCATCGCCACGCCCAGATCGGCTACGTCATTGGTCAGCACATCAGGCGTATTGGTCACGTGAATGCCGCGCGCACGCGCCGCATCCAGATCGACCGCATCATAGCCCACGCCGTAGACGCTGATGATTTCCAGCTTGGGGCAGGCCGCGATGGTGGCCGCATCCGCGCCCAGCTCGCCGCGCGTGGCGATGGCGCGGATATTCGGGCCATGTTCGGCCAGAAACGCCGCACGGTCGGGCGCGTCAAACAGGCGGCGCATGGTGAATGCGGCCTCAAGCGGCACCTGATCCCATTCCGGATATGGTCCCATCTGCAAAACTTCCGGCTTGTTCATGCGCATCTTCCCCCTGAGACGGTTTCATGCTTGACAGATTATGTTATCGTTACCATAACAATCATCAGCGGGCTTGTCGAGACCAGTTTCGAAGGCCCTTGCAGCCAGACAAGGGGGGCTTATGGCAGGGTTGTTTGATCTGACCGGGCGGCGCGCGCTGATCACCGGATCGTCGCAGGGCATCGGGCTGGCGCTGGCGCGCGGCCTGGCCGGGGCGGGCGCGCATGTGGTGCTGAACGGGCGCGACGAAACGCGGCTGGCGGCGGCGGTGGCCGAAATCCCCGGCGCGCTGGCGCTGCCTTTCGATGTCACCGACCATGACGGCGTGCGCACCGCCATCGACGGGTTCGAGGCCGCGCAAGGCCCCATCGACATTCTGGTCAATAACGCGGGCATGCAGCATCGCACGCCCTTGCAGGACTTCCCGGCGGATGCGTTCGAACGCCTGCTGCAAACCAATATCGCCAGCGTCTTCCACGCCGGCCAGGCCGCCGCGCGCCATATGATCGCGCGCGGGCGCGGCAAGATCATCAATATCGCCAGCGTGCAGACCGCGCTCGCCCGGCCCGGCATCGCGCCCTATACGGCGACCAAGGGCGCGGTGGGCAATCTGACCAAGGGCATGGCCACGGATTGGGCGCGCTACGGGCTGCAATGCAATGCCATCGCGCCGGGCTATTTCGACACGCCGCTGAATGCTGCCCTTGTCGCGGACCCGGCCTTCTCGGACTGGCTGGAAAAGCGGACCCCCGCAGGGCGTTGGGGCAAGGTCGAGGAACTGGTGGGGGCCTGCGTGTTTCTGGCCTCGGACGCGTCCAGCTTCGTGAACGGGCATGTGCTTTATGTGGATGGCGGCATCACCGCCAGTCTGTGATGCAGCGGGTCGTGCTGATGGGCGTGTCGGGTTGCGGCAAGTCCAGCGTGGGGGCGGCTGTGTCGGCACTGACCGGCCTGCCCTATATGGACGGCGACGATCTGCATCCGGCGGCCAATGTCGCCAAGATGCGCGCCGGCATCCCGCTTGACGATGACGACCGCTGGCCCTGGCTGGATCTGGTGGCGGATGCGCTGGCGCGGCGCGCGCCGCTGATCATCGGCTGCTCGGCGCTGCGTCTGGCCTATCGCGACCGCATCCGCGCGGGCGCAGGTGGCCCGGTGCGCTTCGTGCATCTGGACGGCAGCCGCGATGTGATTGCCGCGCGCATGGCCGCGCGGACGCATGAATACATGCCGCTTTCGCTTCTCGACAGCCAGCTTGCCACGCTGGAGCCCCCCTCGGCAGCCGAGGCGCTGCGGGTGGATATCGACCAACCCCTTGCCGCGATCGCAAAGGCCATCGCGGCTGACCTGCGGAAAGGAACGCCATGAGCGCGGGACATATTGCCCTGATCGGGGCGGGTGCGATGGGCGGCGCCATCGGGGCGCGTCTGGTGCAGACGGGCACGGAACTGGTGGTGTTCGACCTTGATGCCGCCAAGGTCGCCGAACTGGTGGCGCTTGGCGCGACCGCCGCGCCTTCGGCAGCCGATGCCGCCAGGGGGGCGCGCGCGGTGATCCTGTCGCTGAACGCGCCGAAGATCGTGCGCGCGGCCATGTTCGGGCCGGGCGGCGTGGCCGAAGGGGCCAGGCCCGGCACGCTGATCATCGACATGTCATCCATCGACCCGACGGCCACGCAGGCGCTGGCGGCGGATGCCGCGGAACGCGGGCTTCGCTGGGTCGACAGCCCGCTTTCGGGCGGCGCGCCCAAGGCCGCGACGGGCCAGTTGACACTGATGCAGGGCGGTGCGCCTGACGATGTGGCCGAGGCGCAGGCCGTGCTGTCGCAGGTCGCCAGCAATCAAAGCCATATGGGTGCCGCAGGCGCGGGCCAGACCACCAAGCTGATCAATCAGGTGCTGTGCGGGCTGAACTTCCTGGCCGTGGCCGAGGCGACGGCCCTGGCCGAAGCCGCCGGCGTCGATCCGGCCCTGATCCCGGCGGCGCTGAAAGGCGGGCGGGCCGACAGCGCGCTTTTGCAGGAATACATGCCGCGCTACGGCGCGCGCGACTACCGGCGCACCGGGCGGATCGACAATATGGTCAAGGATCTGAACGGCGCGCAGGATCTGGCGCGGGCCAGCAACACCCCCATGCCCCTGACCGCGATCTGCGCCGAGGTGCACCGCATGCTGACGGCCGCCGGCCTTGGCGGCGAGGATCAGGCCGCGCTGATGGAATTCTTCTCTGGTCCCAACAAGGAAAATCTGCCATGATCACCCGTTACGCGCTGTTTGAAGGTCAGGTCCACGAAGGCCAGCAGGATGCCTTCCGCGCCGCCGTTCTGGCCGAGATCCTGCCCAAATGGCAGGCTTTCCCCGGTGCGCAATCGGTGCGTGTCTCTTTCGCGGAATTCCGTGACGAGGGCGCGCCCGAAATCCCGATGATCCTTGCGGTCAGCTATCCCGACCTCGACACCGTGGAAAAGGCCCTTGCCAGCCCGCAGCGCACCGAAGCCAAGGCCGCGACCGACAGCGTGCTGGCGCGCTTCTTCACGGGCCGCATTCACCATCATGTCACCACCGCCCACGACAGCGAACTGTGACAGGCTTGCCTTGCGGGGGCTGATCGGCTTGACTGCTGGTAACGATATCACCCGGTGATCGGATGAGTGACAGCAGCATCAAGCCCCCGACCATGATCGACATCGCCCGCCTTGCGGGCGTGTCGCCCATGACCGTCAGCCGCGCCTTTCGCAGCGGCGGCGTGGTCAATGAAAAGACCCGCGCGGCGGTCATGGCCGCCGCCGATCAGCTTGGCTATGTGTTCGACAGCACGGCCTCGGCGCTGCGCTCGCAGCGCACGGATTTCGTGGCAGTGACCATTCCGTCGCTCAACAATGCCAATTTCGCCGAAACCGTGCGCGGGCTGACCGATATGCTGGCGCCCTCGGGCTTGCAGATCCTGCTTGGCGCGACCGATTACGACATGGAATCGGAAGAAAAGCTGATCGGCCAGCTTCTGCGCCGCCGGCCCGAGGCCATCGTGGTCACAGGCGGCAAGCATACGGCCCGCGCGCGCGCCATGCTGAAGGCGGCGCGGGTGCCGGTGATCGAGACATGGGACCTGCCCGAGGCCCCGCTGGATCATGTCGTGGGCTTTTCCAATGCGGATGCCGTGGCCGGGCTGGTCGATCATCTGGTCTCGCTTGGCCGCCGCCGCATCGCCTTTATCGGCGGCGATCAGACGCGCGACACGCGCGGCACCGACCGCCGCGCGGGCTTCATCGCGGCGATGACGCGCCACGGGCTGGACGCCAGCCGCCTGATCGCCGCCGGACGCCCGCCGATTTCCATGCGCGAAGGGTCGCAGGCCATGGGGCGGCTGCTGGCGGAAATGCCCGATATCGAAGCCGTGATCTGCGTCTCGGACCTGTCGGGCTTCGGCGCGCTTTGCGAATGCCAGCGGCGCGGCATCGCGGTGCCCGGCCAGATCACCATCGCAGGTTTCGGGGATTACGAGATCGCGGGCACCTGCGTGCCCTCGCTGACCACGGTGAACCCGTTTTCCTATGAGATCGGGCGCGAGACCGGCCGGATCATCCTTGACGCCCGCGAAGGGCGGATCACTGCGCCCCAAACCATTCGCATCACGCCGGAATTACTGGTCCGCGAAAGCTCTGCCGCGCTTCAGCCCGTGACCCTGTAAGCGGCAAGGCCGCTCAGGGGGCAGCCGGGGGCAATATCCGCTGATAGCCCGGCATGTCCTCCGGCGTTTGCTGCCGGGTCTCGCCGCTCCAGTTGATCATCTCTGTGAAAACCGGCGTCAGCACCAGCGCGGCGACGACGACCAGTGCGGTCGCAAAAACATCGACGGGCGAGAACCGGCCCAGCCTGCCGTTTCGCCAGCGCCGCCAGAACGCGGCTTCCAGCCGGTGCCACCAGAAAAAGCGCCTGACAATAAAGGAGAATATCTTCCAGACGACAAGCCCCGGAAGGAACAGGATCGCAAGAAGCATACACATCGCCGTCAGCGGGCCCAGGACCGATGCGGAAAGGTCGCCAAAGCTGCTTCCCTCGGGAAGCGTATTTCCAAAGACCGCCATCAGCAGCGCTACGGGAATCGTAACGGCGATCAGGGCAACCGGCCAACGCGCCCAAAGCGGCAGCCTGCGACCCGTTTCCGGCTGCCGGGCGGGGTCGGGTTGCCGGCGCGGTTTGGGAAGCATTTCCAGAATGCCATGCGCGTTCGGGTGGCGGCGCAGAAGGCCGATGCCGTCGATGCGCCAGCCGAAACGCGCATCGGCCAATGTGGCGAAAGCCTGCCGGTTTTCGTAGGAATGGACATCGGTGCGGGACAGATAGGCGATGATGCGCCCCTCGACCATGCGGCGCAGGAAAGGGTCGCTGTCCAGAAGCGGCGCATCCAGGATCACGCGCCAGGTCTGGATCGACTGGCGTTGTCCTTCCAGAAGCCTGTCGATATGGGCCAGAAGCTGAGAGGGAGCCGTCAGCGCCTCATCCAGCGGTGTGCCCCAGGGTGAGGGGGTGGCGGGGCGCGGCGCGTCACCCGGCTGCGCGTCATCTGCCTGGCGGTCGAGCGCGGCATCTGGCGCATCGGGCAGCGGGTCAGAGACCGGCGCATCACCCGGCTG
>JAUNTV010000436.1 GCA_030538515.1 Paracoccus sp. (in: a-proteobacteria) | reverse complement strand
TGACGGCGTTCGCTTTCCTCGCGCGACAGCGCGACCGAGGTGCGCACGCCCTTGGACACGAATTCCATCAGCCCTTTCACGACACGCTCATTCGGGTCGATCCCGGCGCAGGACAGCACTTCGCGCCCGTCGCGCGAGCGCGCCCAACGGGCGATCTGTTCCGGCCCGTTACCATATTTCTTGTCATCCGCGATCGCATCATCCAGCGCCGCCAGCACGACCGCAGCAAAAAGCTTTCTGGCGCGCTGACCTTGTTCAAAGTTGAAAGCTGAGCCGTCGACGAAATCTCGCATCTTTACCGTCCTGCAAAAAGAGTTTTTCCCCGCCCCTCGGGGACGAATTCCAGGGCTTGATTCTGGGTGGTGGTGGTGTCTAACCTAATCCCCCCCGATTCGGTATTACGCTGAAATCATGGCTGCCATGCAATAGAAACATAGCTCAGCCCTGAACATTCGTAATCCGAACGCGCCTCAACCCCTGCGGGTTTCAGGTGAGATGGGGTTTTGCGCGAAAAGATCAAGCTGCGTGCCTGAATTTTCAGCAGAATCATCGGAACTGTGCGTCAGGGCCGATAATGTGACCCCAAGAAGCCGCACGCCCCGAGGGTCGGGCAGGATACCCGCCAGCAGCGCCCGCGCGATGGCCAGCAATTCGGCCCCGTCGGCGATGGGCTGTGGCCGCGACTGCGCGCGGGTGATCTGCTGGAAATCGGAAAAGCGCACCTTCAGCGTGACCCGCCGCCCGGCCCGGCGCAGGCGCTGCGCGTGATGCCAGACCTTTTGCGCCAGCGGCTCCAGCGCGCGCCCGGCGGCGGCCGGATCGTGGATATCCTCGGTATAGGTGAGTTCGGCCCCGATGGATTTGCGGATGCGGTCGGGCTGGACGGCCCGATCGTCGATGCCGCGCGCGATATCATGATACCAACGCCCCGATTTTCCGAAACGCGCGATCAGGAACTCAAGGCTTTGCGCGCGCAGATCGGCCCCGGTCGCAATCCCCAGCCGGGCCATTTTCGCCGCCGTCGCCGGGCCTACGCCATGGAATTTCTCTACCGGCAGGCTGGCCACGAAATCGGGGCCTCGTTCGGGCGGGATCACGAATTGCCCGTCCGGTTTCCGCTGATCCGAGGCGATTTTCGCCAGAAACTTGCAATAGCTGATCCCGGCGCTGGCGGTCAGCCCGGTCTCGGCCAGGATGGCGGCGCGGATATCGGCGGCGGTGGCGGTTGCGGTCTGGCCCGGTGCCAGCCGCCCGGTCAGGTCCAGATAGGCCTCATCCAGCGAAAGCGGCTCGATCAGGGGGGTGTAGCGGGCGAAGATCTCGCGGATCTGGATGCTGACGGCGCGGTAGACATCGAAACGGGGCGGGGTGAAGATCAGCTCGGGGCAGCGCCTGAGCGCCGTGACCGAGGCCATGGCCGAGCGCACACCGAAGCGGCGCGCCTCATAGCTGGCGGCGGCGACAACGCCGCGCGCGGCCGCACTGCCCACTGCAACGGGCTTGCCACGCAGTGCCGGATTGTCGCGCTGCTCGACCGAGGCGAAGAACGCATCCATATCGATATGGATGATGCGGCGCGGCGCGGCGCGCGCGGTCATTCCGCGCGGACCGCCACGCCCCCGGCACTGAGGCCGTCGCCAAGCCGGTCGAGGCGCAGATAGGCCAGTGCCCGCCCGCCCGCCTGCGTGTGGATCACGCCCGCCTCGCGCCCGTCCGCCATCAGGATCGGGGTGCCGGGCGCAACCGCGCCATCGATGACCACCCGCGCAAGGCCCTTTTTCAGCTCGGTCTTGTGCTTCATGCGGGCGGTGACCTCTTGCCCGACAT
>JAUNTV010000040.1 GCA_030538515.1 Paracoccus sp. (in: a-proteobacteria) | reverse complement strand
ATTCCTCGGTCGAACGCGGAATCGCGCCCGATGCCACGATCACGCTGGATTTCGCGCTGAACCGGCTGGCGGGCGTGATCGACAAGCTGGTGATCTATCCCGAAAACATGCTGAAAAATATGAACAAGTTTAAGGGCCTGATCATGTCGCAGCGGGTGCTTCTGGCGCTGACGCAGGCCGGTGTCTCGCGCGAGGATTCCTACCGCCTCGTGCAGCGCAACGCCATGAAAGTCTGGGAAGAAGGCAAGGATTTCAAGGCCGAACTGCTGGCCGACCCCGAGGTGACGGCGGCCCTGTCCCCCGCCGAGATCGAGGAGAAATTCGATCTCGGCTATCACACCAAACATGTCGATACGATCTTCGGGCGGGTTTTCGGGCGGGCCGGCTAACCGCGCCTTAAGTTTTCTTTGCGATGGTCATCCCTGCGAATCAGGCGGGGACAATGACAGATGCTGCAACCGGGGCTGACCTCGCGCCAGAAGGCCGCGATCATCGTGCGGCTGATGCTGGCCGATGGCCAACAGATTTCGCTGGAACGGCTGGCGCCTGCGGCGCAATCCGCGCTGGCGCATGAAATGGCGCTGATGGGCATGGTCGATTGCGACACCCGCGATCAGGTCGTGGCGGAATTCTGCGAATCACTGGAACAGGTCGGGCTGACCTTTCCCGACGGGCTGGACAGCGCACTGGATATCCTGACCGGCAGCTTGTCGCCCGATATCACTGACCGGCTGCGCCGCATGGCCGCGATGGCCGGGCAATCCGATCCCTGGGACCGGATCGCGGCACTGCCCGCGCGCCATATCTGCGACCTGGCCCTTGCCGAAGCGGTCGAAGTCGCGGCGGTGATGTTCGCCCGCCTGCCCGTCCCCAAAGCGGCCGAGGCATTCGCCCTGATGGCGCCCGGAACGGCCCGCCAGATCGCCTATGCCATGTCGCTGACCGGGGGGATCGAAGCCCCGGCGCTGCGTCGGATCGGAACGGCGCTGTTGCTGGCCGCCGAAGGGCTGGCGCGCCCGGCCATGGACGGTGGCCCGGTGGAACGCGTCGGCGCGATCCTGAATTTCACGCCCTCGGGCAAACGCGACGAGGTGCTGGAGGGGCTGGATCAGGATGATGCCGATTTCGCACGAGAGGTGCGAAAATCCATCTTCACATGGGCCAATGTTCCCAAGCGCATCGACCCGCGCGACATTCCCCGCATCCTGCGCCAGATCGACGGTGCCGTGCTGGTCAAGGCCATGGCCGGCGCGAAGGATGCCAATCAGCCGACCGCCGCATTCATCCTGTCCGCGCTTCCGACCCGGATGGCCGAATCACTGCGCGAGGAGATGGGCGAAATCACCCGCCTGACCTCTGACGAGGCGGAAACAGCCATGGCAGCGGTCGTCACCGCCATCCGCCAGATGGAGGCCGCAGGCGATCTTTTCCTGATCGCCGGCGAGGCGGAAGACGGTGATCAGGCTGACGTCACCATCAAGACCGCCGGGGCGGATTAAGCATGGCCCGCGCCCTGCCGCATCAATCCCATTCGGATTGCCGGGCCTTTTCCAGATTGCCGAAGCGGGTAAAGCGGCCCTCAAAGGCCAGTTCCACCGTTCCGATGGGCCCATGACGCTGCTTGCCGATAATCACCTCGGCCTTGCCATGGACAGAGTTCATGACCTCCTGCCATTTGGCCAGTTTTTCGAGTTCATGATCGGCGGGTTTCTCGCGCTCGCGGTAATATTCCTCGCGGAAGACGAACATCACGATATCGGCGTCCTGCTCGATCGAGCCGGATTCGCGCAGGTCCGAAAGCTGCGGGCGCTTGTCATCACGGCTTTCGACGGCGCGCGAAAGCTGCGACAGCGCGATCACGGGGACGTTCAGCTCCTTGGCGATGGCCTTCAGCCCCTGGGTGATTTCCGACACTTCGTTGACGCGGCTGTCCTTGGCGCTGGCGGCCTTCAGAAGCTGAAGATAGTCGACGATGATCAGGTCCAGCCCATGGGTCCGCTTCAGCTTGCGCGCGCGCGCGGCCAGCTGGTTGATCGGCAGGGCGGGCGTGTCGTCGATATAAAGCGGGCAGGATTGCAGGTCATTCGCGGCCTGAACGAAGCGGCGGAATTCCTCTTCGCTCATGTCGCCGGAACGGATCTGGTGGCTGCCAACCTCGGAGGCTTCCGAAAGAATCCGCGCGGCAAGCTGTTCCGCCGACATTTCCAGCGAAAAGAAGCCTACGATCCCGCCGGCGACCGATCCGACCGTGCCGTCGGATTTCTCGCCCATCTTATGGGCCTTGGCGATATTGAAGGCGATATTCGTCGCCAACGAGGTCTTCCCCATCGACGGGCGGCCGGCCAGAATGATCAGGTCGGAATTGTTCAGCCCGCCCATCTTGCGGTCCAGATCGATCAGCCCGGTCGGAATGCCCGAAAGCTGCCCGTCGCGCTGAAACGCCGCCGCCGCCGCATCGACAGCCCCCGTCACCGCCTTCAGGAAAGACTGAAAGCCGCGTTCGGCCACGCCCTGCTCGCCCAGTTTGTAAAGCGTCTGCTCGGCGGCCTTGATCTGTTCCTCGGCGTCATCTTCAACCCGGACCGAGGCCGCGCGCGCCGAAATATCCTGGCCAAGCGTGATCAGGTCGCGGCGCAGCGCGAATTCGCGGATCATCTGCGCGTAATCCCGCGCCGCATAGGCGGAAATCGCCGCTGCCGCCATCCGCGCGAGATAGGCCGGCCCGCCCAGATCCGCCAGACCGGCATCCCCGTCCAGAAAGGCTTTCAGCGTGACCGGGCTGGCCAGTGCATTCTTGCGAATGCGTTCGGCGGCGATTTCATAGATGCGGGCATGAACGGGTTCGTAGAAATGCTCGGGCTTCAGCAACTGGCTGATGCGGTCGAACACGTCATTATTGGTCAGAAGCGCGCCCAGAAGCTGCTGCTCGGCCTCGATCGAGAAGGGAACGCTTTGCCCCTCTGCCTCGGCGGGGGGGGTGGCCACCTGCAATGCCCTGATCTCGCTCATCACGCTGCCCTTGTTGGTTTGAAGCCGCCCTTATGCCACAGGATCGGCCCCAACAGAACGGGGAACCGGGAAAATCCGGTGGGTAAAACTGGGGACAGGCTGTGGATAAGCCCGGCCCCGGCGCGATCTCGCCGGCCCCTTGCGGGGTGGCGGATGCACGCGTCAGCGGTGCTTTTCCTGCCAGCCGCGCGGATCGCCAAGAAACGCCTCGACCTCGGACAAGGTGCTGACATCAAATGCGTTTTGTGCTTTCGCTTCGGCTAGGACATCCCACCAGGTGCACAGGTGATGCAGCCGGACGCCATGATCGGCCAGACGGGGCACCGTCTCGGGGAAGATCCCGTAATAGAAGATCACCGCCGTATGGGCGCATTTTGCGCCGGTGTCGCGGATCGCATCCACGAAGCTGAGCTTCGAGCCGCCATCGGTGGTCAGATCCTCGACCAGAAGCACGCGGTCACTGCTGTCCATGCGGCCTTCGATCCGGGCATTGCGGCCGTAACCTTTGGGCTTCTTGCGCACATAGCTCATCGGCAGGCCAAGCCGTTCGGCGACCATGGCACCGAAGGGGATGCCCGCCGTCTCGCCACCCGCGACATTGGTAAATGCCTCGAACCCCGCATCGCGCAGCACGGTCGCGGCCAGAAAATCCATCAGCGTCCCGCGCACCCGCGGATAAGAGATGATCCGCCGGCAATCCACATAGGTCGGCCCCTTCAGACCCGAGGCATAGGTGAAAGGCTCGGCCGCGTTGAAATCCACGGCCCTGATTTCCAGCAGCGCGCGCGCGCTGAGCCGGGCGATTTCCTGCGGGGAAGGGAAAGAAAGGCTCATGCGGGCTCCGTTTGCCAGAAAAGATCGAATCCGGGGTCAAAGACGGTCACGGTTTCCGCCCCGGCGATAATGTCGGCGGGATAGCTGACGGGGCTGTCCTGCCGGGTCAGGGTGATCTGCCCGGCATTGGGGGAAAGCCCGTAAAACGCCGCCCCGTTGAGCGAGGTGAAGGCCTCCAGCCGGTCAAGCAAGCCTTCCTCATCGAAGATCTGGGCAAGGATCGCCATGGTATTGGGCGCGGTGAAACAGCCCGCGCAACCGCAGGGTTGCAGCTTGGCGCTGTCGGGATGAGGCGCGGAATCCGTGCCCAGAAAGAACGGCCCCAGCCCCGACATGGCCGCATGGCGCAGCGCCAGCCGGTGCGATTCGCGCTTGGCGACGGGCAGGCAATAGTAATGCGGCCGGATTCCGCCAGCCAGAATGGCATTGCGGTTGATGACCAGATGATGCGTGGTGATGGTGCCCCCCATCGCACCGCCGCCCGCGTTTTCACGCACATAATCAACCCCTTCCGAGGTGGTCACATGTTCCATCACCACCCGCAGCCCCGGCGTCCTGCGCCGGATCGGGTCAAGCACGCGGTCGATGAAAACGGCCTCTCGGTCGAAGATGTCGACGGCTGCGTCGGTGACTTCGCCGTGGACGCAAAGCGGAATTCCGGCCTCGGCCATGGCCTCGAACACGGGGCGCACACGGTCGAAATCGCGCACGCCGCTGGCGGAATTGGTGGTGGCGCCGGCAGGATAAAGCTTCACCGCCGTGATCAGCCCCTCGGCATGGGCGGCGAGCAGATCGGCGGGATCGGTGGCCTCGGTCAGGTAAAGCGTCATCAGGGGCGTGAATGCGCTGCCTTCGGGCAAGGCCTGAAGGATACGGTCGCGGTAGGCACGGGCGTCGGCGCCGGTCACAACGGGGGGCACCAGATTGGGCATGATCAGCGCCCGGCCGAAGCCGGTGGAATGCGGGGCCACGGCGCGCAGCATCGCGCCATCGCGCAGGTGCAGGTGCCAGTCATCGGGGCGTTGAAGCGTCAATCTTTTCTTCATGGCGTCGGGATTATACCTGTCTGGCGGGCGAGGAAAGCTTGCATGACGACCTGACTGCGCGAAAATCCATCTTGTTATTTCGCCTTCGCAGGTGCAGCATGGGCGACTTATGAAAGGGCGACTGCGATGACCTCTCTTCCCGACAGCATGGCCGAGGCAACCCGGCTTTGGGCGCAGGTGGCCCAGATCGCGATGGAATCGCAGATGGTCATCGGCTTGCGCATGGCCGGGATGATGGGCTTGCTGCCCCAGCACAGGCGCGAATCGCAGCGTATGGTGATGGAAAAGCTGGATGCCGCGCAGGAAGCCGGCGCGGCGATTTTCAAGGCCATGACGCGCGGCGCATCGGCCGATCAGGTGATGGCCGCGGCCCTGACCCCTTACGGGCGGCGCACGCGCGCCAATGCCCGGCGACTGACGAAAACCTCGGCCCGGCGGCGGCGCGGATAAGAAAACGGCCCCGGAACCGGGGCCGCTGCTTCTTCAGCACGACGGATGGATCAGATCAGCTTGCCCATCGCCACGGCGGTATCGGCCATGCGATTCGAGAAGCCCCATTCATTGTCATACCAGGTCAGGATACGCACCATGCGGCCATCCATCACCTTGGTCTGATCCAGCGCGAAGATCGAGGAATGCGGGTCATGGTTGAAATCGACCGAGACATTGGGCTGATCGGTATAGCCCAGCACCCCCTTCAGCGGGCCATCGGCGGCGGCACGGATCGCGGCGTTGATTTCCTCGACCGTGGTGTCGCGCCTGGCCATAAAGGTCAGATCGACGACCGAGACATTCGGCGTCGGCACCCGGATCGCCACGCCGTCCAGCTTGCCGTTCAGTTCCGGCAGCACCAGCCCCACGGCCTTGGCCGCCCCGGTCGAAGTCGGGATCATCGACAGCGCCGCCGCACGCGCGCGGTAAAGATCCTTGTGCATCGTATCCAGCGTCGGCTGATCGCCGGTATAGCTGTGGATCGTGGTCATGAAGCCCTTTTCGATGCCGATGGCGTCATTGAGAACCTTGGCCACCGGGGCCAGACAGTTCGTGGTGCAGCTTGCGTTCGAGACGATCACGTCATCCTTCGTCAGCACATCCTGATTGACGCCGTAAACGATGGTCGCATCCGCCCCCTTGGACGGGGCCGAGACCAGCACCCGGCTGGAGCCGTTTTCCAGATGAACCCGCGCCTTGTCGGCATCGGTGAAGATGCCGGTGCATTCCATCACCACATCAACGTCGCCCCAGGGCAGGTCTGCCGGGTTGCGGATGGCGCTCACCTTGATCGGGCCACGGCCCACGTCGATCGTGTCGCCATCGACCGTGACCGTTCCCGGGAATTTGCCGTGAACGCTGTCGAAGCGGATCAGATGGGCATTGGTCTCGACCGGGCCGAGATCGTTGATCGCCACCACCTCGATATCCGTGCGCCCCGATTCCACGATGGCGCGCAGCACATTGCGCCCGATCCGACCAAATCCGTTGATTGCAACCTTCACAGCCATGATGACCTCCGCAGACTGAATTCGCGCCGGTTATGCGGCTTTTCGCGCCCTGTTGCAAACCCGGAAGCGCGCCTATCGCCAGAAGCTGAGATATTCCACGAAGCCGACGAATTCGCGCCCGACCAGCACCGGCAGATCCCAGTGCAGCCACAGCCTGTCCGCGAGCAGGATGAGCAGGATCAGCCCGACGATCCACATCACGTTGCTTGTCGACACCGGCCGCCCCTTTTCCCCTGCCCGCCTTCGTGATTACCGCCAGACACGCAGGGCGGCAAGCAATCCCGGCAAGGTTCCCAAGCGGGCGCGCCCACACAACATATAGGCGAAAATCCGCCGCCCACGGCAGGAATCTGCCGCTTTCCCCGCCCCCACGAGCAAATCAGTTGAAACTGCATGGACGCTCCTGTTTACGAGGATCAGGTAGATTCCCCACGCCGGGGTAAATTTGCAACACCGCGCCTAAAATGGTGTAAAAACAAAAACCTGTCCGGGGATATCCACCTTGTCCAACCGCCTGAATGCTGCGTTTGAAAAGATTCTGCCCGAGAAACGTGTCTTCCTGAAAACCACCGACGCCACCCGTGTCATCCACCTTCGGCCCGGCACGCAATTCGCGCTTCTGGGCGGTGTGGCGGCCCTTGTGGGCTGGGCGATGCTGTCGGGCGCGCTGCTGGCCTATGACCGGATCGGCACCGGGTTCGAAACCGGCGGGCAGGCTGCGCAAAACGCCTATGAAACCCGGCTGAACGCATTGGCGGCCGAACGCGACGCCCGCGCCTCGGAAGCGCAGGAGGCGCAGCTTCGCTTCGCCGTGGCGCTGGATCAGGTGGCGAAATACCAGACCGAGCTTCTGGCCATCCAGCAGCAGAACCGCGAGCTTGAGACCGGGCTGGACGCGATGCAGAAGAAACTGGGCACGGCCATGGCCGCCATGCCCGCCGCGGGCGAGGCAAGCGCGCCGGAAAAGGACCTTGCGCTTGAGGCGCTGAACGAAAAGCTGCGCACCACCGCCGAGGCGCGCGAGGCCGCCGATGCCGCCGCCCGTCTGGCCCGCGCCGAGGCCGCCAGCGTCAAGGCCGAGCATGAGCAGCTGATCGCCCGCAATGAGGAAATCTTCTCGCAGATCGAGGACGCAGCCACCGCAGCCGCCCTTCCCTATCAGGAAATGTTCGCCGCGCTGAACCTCAACACCGACCGGCTGCTGGCCCAGGTCGACACGCAATATTCCGGTCAGGGTGGCCCGCTGACCCCGGCCACCGTCTCGACCAGTGGCAATGCCGCCATATCCGAGACCGAGGCCCGCGCCCAGGAAGTCGTGGTCAGTCTGGATCAGGTGAACCGCTACCGCATCGCCAGCAACCTTCTGCCGCTGGACATGCCGGTGAAATCGGCCTTCCGCTACACCTCGGGCTTCGGGCCGCGTTGGGGGCGCCAGCATCGCGGGATCGATCTGGCCGCCGCATCCGGCACGCCGATTCTCGCCACCGGCGACGGCGTGGTGAAATTCGCGGGACGTCAAAGCGGTTACGGCAATCTCATCATCATCGAACACGCGCTTGGCACGGAAACCCGCTACGCGCATTTGTCACAGATCCGTGTAAAGGCTGGCCAGAGGGTATCGCGCGGCAGCCAGATCGGTGATATGGGCAATACAGGACGGTCGACCGGCACACATCTTCACTACGAAGTTCGAGTGAACGGCGAAGCCGTGAACCCCATGAGCTTTATCAAGGCGGCACAGAATGTTTTCTAAATCTCGCGTGACCGAAACCCCGAATCGCAATCCTGCCACCCTGCCCGAAGAACCGGCAAGCCCGGTCGAGGCCCCAGTGGATCAGGCCCCCGTCGCCGCACCCCATGTGCGCCAGACGCCATCGGTCCTGTCCTCGGACCTGACCATCAAGGGCGATCTTCAGACCGCTGGCGACGTCCAGATCGAAGGCACCATCGAAGGCGATATCCGCGCCCGCCAACTGACCATCGGCAACAGCGCCATCGTGCGCGGCGAGGTTCTGGCCGATGAGGTCATCGTGAACGGTCGCGTGATCGGCCGGCTGCGCGGCATCAAGGTGCGCCTGTCCTCGACCGCGCGCGTCGAAGGCGACATCATTCACAAGACCATCGCCATCGAATCGGGCGCGCATTTCGAAGGCTCGGTCCAGCGTCAGGAAGACCCGCTGTCCCAGGGCGGCACCAAGAAGCTGGCCCCTCCGGCGGCAAAGGACCACTCGAAACCCGGCGAATAAGCAGGGGCGAGGGACAGGGAAAAGGGGGCCATCGGCCCCCTTTTTCGTTGCGCGTTTCAGGCGTCGGGCATGAGCTGACGATACATGTGCCAGCTGGCGTGGCCCAGAACCGGCAGGGCGATGAAAAGGCCCAGAAAGACCGGCAGTATCCCCAGAAACAGGATCACCGCGATCGTCAGCGCCCAGCCCCCCAGCACCACGGGATTGCGCAGCACCGCCCCGACCGAGGTGATGATCGCGGTGATGAAATCGACCTCTCGCTCCATCAGAAGGGGCAGGCCGACCACGGTAAAGCTGAACAGGACCGCGGCGAAACCCGCGCCGATCACCGTGCCGAAAGCCAGCATGAGCAGCCCGCGCCCCTGAAACAGCACCTCGGGCGATGATGTCACATTGGTCAGCGCCGAAACCCCCATGAACAGCGCGAAGATGGTATGGGCGACAAAGACCCAGAACATGAACATAAGCAGCACCACCATCGCCATCGAGGGCAGTTGCCGGTCCTTCTGGGCGAAGACCGTGCCCATCACCTCGCGCCAGATCAGGGGCTGGCCTGCCTCCAGCCGCCGGCTGACCTCGTAAAGACCGACCGCCGCGAAGGGCGCGATCAGGGGAAAGCCCACGACAAAGGGCATCAGCCACCATTCCTGCCCCGAGGCCGCCGCGACCGCCGCCAGCACCAGTCCGCCAGCGACATAAAAGGCCGAAAAGAACAGCCCGTAAGCGGGCGCACGCATGAAATCGCGCCAGCCCGCGCGCAGGCTGATGCCAATGGCGGGCATGCCGATCAGCGCGGGTTCGGGAATATCGTCGGGCTCGGGATGTTCGATGCCCAGATCCTGATCGCCGTTCGTCATGATACCTCCCCCTTGAAAAGCAGGCTCAGGCTAGGACGGCGAAGGCACCGCGATCAACCGAAATGAAATCAGGATGGCAGATCCAGCTTTTCGCTCAGCGCCATGCGCACCGGAGGCGTGACGAATTTCGACACATCCCCGCCAAGCCGCGCGATTTCCTTGACCAGTTTCGAGGCGATGGCCTGCCGGCGCGCATCGGCCATCAGGAACACCGTCTCGACCGAACTGTCGAGCGCGCGGTTCATGCCGACCATCTGGAACTCATATTCGAAATCCGCGACCGCCCGCAGCCCGCGGATGATCACGCCCGCGCCCACGTCACGCGCGCAATCGATCAGCAGGTTCTCGAACGGGTGCACGACGATCTCGCCCCCCGTGCGCGCGACGATGGCGGCGCATTCGTGCTGGACCATGGCGACACGTTCTTCCAGCGAAAACAGCGGGCCCTTGTCGCGGTTGATCGCCACGCCGATGACCAGCCGGTCCACCAGTGCCATCGCCCTTTCGATAATATCGATATGCCCAAGCGTCACCGGGTCGAACGTGCCGGGGTAAAGCGCGATGCGCATGAGCCTTGTCCTTCACATGATCTGCCGGGAAAGCAACCGATTTTCGTCTGAATATCAAGCACCAAAGCGGGCGGGCTTCTTCTTTGTCCAGAGACTCGGGAAAGCTCACGCCCCCATGATCATCCCGGTCAGCGCTTCCTTTTCGGCGTTCAGTTCCTTCAGGCGGGCCGAAACCGCATCCCCGATCGACACCAGCCCCAGCATCTCGCCGGCCTCGTTGACGACCGGCAGGTGGCGGAAGCGGCCCTGGGTCATGCGTTCCAGCACCGCAATCGCGTCCTCGCCGGTGGTGCAGGTCGATATCTTGCGCGTCATCAGGGCGCTGATCTCGGATTGCAGGACGCTTGCGCCCTGACGGCCCAGTTCGCGCACGATATCGCGTTCCGACAGGATGCCGATGGGCGTCTTGCCATCATCGCTGACCACCACGGCCCCGATGCGCTTTTCGGCCAGAAGCCGGGCGGCATCCTCGACAGTGGCGGTTGAGCCGATGGTCACGATAACCGCCCCGTCCGGGCCTTTCAGTGAAAGGATCTGATTCACCAGCATCTTGCCCTCCATCAATCAATCAAAGCATCCTTGCAGTCTGTCGCAACCACGCCCGAGGTCAAGCCCCGCCTGGCACCGTCGCCTGCGCCTCGCGCATGGCGATTTCCGCGCGCAATCCCTGCGCCAGCCCCTCGGCCAGCAGGTTCAGCCGCTCGGACCGGCGGTCATCGGCATGGCGAATCATCCAGAAGCTGCGGGTCAGGCCGAATTCCGCCGCCAGCAGGCGGCGCACGCCCGGCGCGAAGGGAATGGCGAAATCATGCACGATCCCCACCCCGGCCCCGGCCCGGATCGCCTGCATCTGCACCGAGACGGAATTCGAGCTGAGCCGCGCGCCCTCGGCCCCGCTTTGCGCCAGCAAGGGCGCCAGATAGTCCAGTTCGCGGTCGAAGATCATGTCGGGGATATAGCCGATCAGCCGCATGGCGCGCAGATCGGCCAGCCGGCGAACCGGCCCATGCGCGGCAAGATAATCCTCATGCGCGGCCAGATGCAGGTGGTAATCGCACAGCCTTTGCACCACCAGACGCCCGCTTTCGGGGCGGCTGACGGCAATGGCCAGATCGGCCTCGCGCCGGGAAAGGTTGAAGACGCGCGGCAGCGCCACGATCTGGATCTCCAGCCCCGGATGGGCGTCGCAAAGCCGCGCGGCGACCTGCGGCAACAGATAATTCGCGCAGCCATCCGGCGCGCCGATGCGCAATTGCCCGCCGATCTCGCCCGGCTGGCCAAGCGCGCCCGCCGCCCCGGTCAGCGCGCGCTCGGCCGCCTCGGCATGGGGCAGAAGCCGCGCCCCCTCGGTCGTCAGCGCGTAGCCCTGCGGCGATTTCACGAAAAGCGCATGGCCAAGCGCGCCTTCCAGCCGCGCGACCCGCCGCCCCACGGTCGAGGCATCCATCCCCAGCCGCCGCCCCGCGCGCGACAGCCCGTCAGCGCGTGCCACCGCCAGAAAGACGCGCAGATCATCCCAATCCATCGCCGTCCTTTGCAAATTTGCAAAATATCTTTGCCGAACTTTCGCTTTTCTCGTGCATTTGTGCAAGATATTCTGTCCGCAACCCACCGATGGAGGATATGATGCAAGAGATCGGTCACTGGATCGACGGCAAGGACGTCAAGGGCGGCTCGGGTCGCTACAGCGATATCTATAACCCCGCCACGGGCGAGGTGCAGGCCCGCGTGGCGCTGGCGACGCCGGCCGAGCTGGACGCGGCCATCGCCAGCGCGGCCAGGGCGCAGGTGGAATGGGCGGCCACCAACCCGCAGCGCCGGGCGCGGGTGATGATGAAATTCGGCCAGCTGATCAGCGACAACATGGATATGCTGGCCGAACTGGTCAGCCGCGAACATGGCAAGACCCTGCCCGACGCGCGCGGCGATGTGCAGCGCGGGCTTGAGGTGATCGAGGTCTGCATGGGCGCGCCCGCGCTTCTCAAGGGCGAATATATGGATAATGCCGGGCCGGGCATCGATCTTTACGCCATGCGCCAGCCGCTTGGCGTGGTGGCGGGCATCACGCCCTTCAACTTCCCGGCCATGATCCCCTTGTGGAAGATGGGTCCGGCGCTGGCGGCGGGCAATGCGATGATCCTGAAACCGTCCGAGCGCGTGCCCTCGACCTCGATCGCGCTGGCGAAGCTGGCGCAGCAGGCGGGCCTTCCCGATGGCGTCTTGCAGGTGGTCAATGGCGACAGGGAAATCGTCGACGCGATCCTTGATCACGATGTCATTCAGGCGGTGGGTTTCGTCGGCTCGACCCCGATCGCGCAATATATCTATGGTCGCGCGGCGACCAACGGCAAGCGCGCGCAATGTTTCGGCGGCGCGAAGAACCATATGATCATCATGCCCGACGCCGATCTGGACAAGGCCGCCGACGCGCTTGTGGGGGCGGGCTACGGTGCCGCGGGCGAACGCTGCATGGCGATCTCGGTCGCGGTTCCGGTGGGCGAGGCGACCGCCGACGCGCTGATCGAGCGGCTGATCCCGCGCATCGAAAAGCTGAAAGTCGGCCCCTATACCGGCGGCGACGACGTGGATTTCGGCCCCGTCATCACACGCGCCGCCAAGGATCGCATCAACGTGCTGATCGGCAAGGGCGTGGAACAGGGCGCTGATCTGGTCATCGACGGGCGCGGCCTGAACATTCAGGGCTATGAGGACGGCTTCTTCTGCGGGCCGTCGCTGTTCGACCGGGTGACGCCCGATATGGACATCTACCGCGAGGAAATCTTCGGCCCGGTCCTGTCCACCGTGCGCATGGGCGATTACGAATCGGCCCTGAAGCTGGTGATGCAGAACGATTACGGCAATGGCACGGCGATTTTCACCGCCGATGGCGACACGGCGCGCGATTTCGCATCCCGCGTCAATGTCGGCATGGTCGGCATCAACTTCCCGATCCCGGTGCCGCTCAGCTATTTCAGCTTCGGGGGCTGGAAGAAATCGGCCTTTGGCGATCTGAACCAGTATGGGCCGGATGCTTTCCGCTTCTACACCAGGACGAAAACCGTGACGGCGCGGTGGTTCTCGGGGATCAAGGAAGGGGCCAGCCTGAACTTCAAGGCTCTGGATTAAGGCGGGCCGGGCCGGGCGGCTTTTTGACAAGGAAGGATCGCGACATGAGCCGGGACCTGTCGATCCGCCGCGAGGGAAGGGCCGGGCGCATCACCCTCATGCGGCCTCAGGCGCTGAATGCGCTCAGCCATGAAATGGCGCGCGCCATCCATGCCGCCCTGCTGGACTGGAAGGACAAGGCGGGCGTCGATCTGGTGGTGATCGATGCCGAGGGCAGCCGCGCCTTCTGCGCAGGCGGCGATATCGCCGCCGTCTATCACGCGGGCATTACCGGCGATCATGCCAGCGGGCAGCGGTTCTTCTTCGATGAATATCGCATGAACGCGGAAATCGCCAATTACCCCAAGCCCGTCTGCGCCTTCATGCAGGGCTTCGTGATGGGCGGGGGCGTCGGTGTGGGCGGGCATGCCAGTCACCGGATCGTGGGCGATACAAGCCGCATCGCCATGCCCGAATCGGGGATCGGGCTGATCCCGGATGTGGGCGGAAGCTGGCTTCTGGCGCGCGCGCCGGGGTTTCTGGGCGAATATCTGATGCTGACCGCCGACCGCATGGGTCCCGGCGACGCGATCCGGGCCGGTTTCGCCGATCTCTACCTGCCCGAAAGCGAATGGCCGGGCCTTGTCGCAAGGCTGGTCCAGACCGGTGATGCCGGGCTGATCACCGGCCAGGCCCCGCCCGATGCCCCGCTGGCCGCGCGCGATCTTTCCGCTTTCGGGGGCAAGGACATCTCCGCCATTACCGCCGCGCTTGAGGCCGCGGGGGACCAGGCCGCGCTGGCACCCATCCGCCGCAATTCGCCCCTGTCCATGGCGGCGGGGCTGGTGATCCTGCGCCAGTCACGCAAGGACCACCGGATCGAGTCGAGCCTTGCGCGCGAATACCGCTTCACCGCGCGCGCCACCCGGATGAGCGACTTTCTGGAAGGGGTGCGCGCGCAGGTCATCGACAAGGACCGCAATCCGCAATGGCGCGCCGATGCCTCGCCCGCAGCGGTGGCCGCGATTCTGGCGCCTCTGGGACCGGATGAGCTGCATTTCGGCGCAGGACAGGCAGCCCCGTGAAGATCGCCAGTTCCTGGCACCGTGGCGGGCATTCTTGCCGGATGGCCCAAGCATCCGGGCATCCGGGCAT
>JAUNTV010000039.1 GCA_030538515.1 Paracoccus sp. (in: a-proteobacteria) | reverse complement strand
CCATCCCGTGCTTTACTGCATCACCCGTGGCGAGGGCGGCCAGAACGCCATCGGGCCCGAGCGCGGCTCGGTTCTTGGTGTGCTGCGCACGCGTGAGATGACCGAGGCGTCGCGCGCGCTTGATGCCTCATTGGCGTTCGGCAGTCAGGGGCATCATGACCACATGCATGATTTCGGCTTCTCCAAGGACCCGAACGAGACCATCGACCGCTGGGGCCGTGACCGCGTGGTCGAACGCATGACCTGGGCGGTGCGCCGCCATAAGCCCGATATCATCATGAACTGCTTTCTGGATGTCGGCGGGCAGCATGGCCATCACCGCGCGGCCAATGTCGCGACATTCATCGTGGCCGGGCTTTCCGGTGATGCCGGGGCCTTCCCCGAACAGATCGCAGCCGGGCTTCAGCCCTGGACCGTGCCGAAGATCTATCAGCCGGCATGGGGCGGGGGCGGCGGTGTCTATGATGACGAAACGCCCCCGCCACCGGTCACGCTTGTGGTCAGGGCACCGGCGCGCGATCCGATCTCTGGCGCGACCTTCCCGCAGATGGGGGAATGGTCGCGGGCCTGCCATCTGACGCAGGGCATGGGCCGCTGGCGTCCCGATCCGCAGACCGAATGGCCGATCAACCTGTCATGGGCGGCAGACGGCGATGCCGGACGCACGGAAACCGACATCCGCGAGGGGCTGATCGCCACGCTTGGCGATATCGCAGCACTCGACACCATGCCCGCATCCGGCGCCGATGCGCTGCGCGAGGCGCAGGGCCTGATCGACGAGGCTCTGGCCGATTACGGCGATCCCGTCGCGGTAACGGACAGGCTGGTCAGGATCGGCAAGGCCGTGACGCAGGCCCGTGCCACGCTGCCCGCCGCGCTTGAGGATCAGATCGCCCATCGGCTGGATCGCAAGATCAGGGAAATCGATCTGGCCCTTGCCACGGCTGCCGGGGTGCATGTCCGCGCCTATACCGATGGCGGTGATCTGCGTCCGGGTGACGATATCATCGTCAGGACCATCGTGGATGCGCCCGCCGGCGTCACCCTGGACGGGGTTGCCGTCATCGCCCGCCAGGGGATTGCCGCCGCACCGGCCGAGGGCGATGACATCGCGCTGAACATCGCCGGGGATGCCGCGCTCACCAATCCCCTGATCGAGGAATTCAGCCCGCTTGGCGGCAATGGCGATGCCTTCGTGCGGCTCAGCGCGACGATTGGCGGCCACCGCGCCGTGCTCGATCTTGACCTTGAAGACGCGCTGCGCGTGCTGCCGGAAGCCTCGCTTGATCTCAAGCCCGATGCAGTGGTCTTCAATACCGAAGCCGCCCCCGCACCGGTCGAGATGACGGCGGTGGTAGCGGGTGCCACCACGGATGATCTTGACTTCAACCTGCCCGAAGGATGGCAGATGACGGCACTGGACGAGACCGGGCGCGAGGCCGCCCGCTATGCGCTGACCCCGCCCGAGGGGCTGGGGACCACGCGCATGACCATCGCGCCGGACCTGCTTGGCAAGCGGGCCTATGCGATCAATCAGTTCAGCTATCCCCATATCGGGCGTTCCGTGGTGCCGACCGGGGTTTCGGTGCCGGTGCAATCGGTCGGCGCGCTCATCCCCGAGGGCCGGATCGGCTATATCGGGGGCGGCAATGATAATGTGGCGCTGTGGCTGAAACGGCTCGGGGTGGATCTGACCGAGCTTTCGCCCGCCGATATGGAGGCCGGGGCCTACCGCAGCCTTGATACGCTGGTGGTCGGCATCTTTTCCTTCGGGCGCCGCCCCGATCTGGTGGCAGCCTTGCCGGGGGTGCATGAATGGGTCAGGCAGGGTGGACATCTGGTCACGCTTTATCACCGCCCAAGCGATGGCTGGAACCCCGAGACCGTGCCGCTGGCCTATCTTCAGATCGGCACCCCCTCGATCCGCTACCGTGTCACCGATGCCGATGCCGCAGTCACCGTGCTGGTGCCGGATCATCCGCTGCTGAACCATCCCAATGTGATCGGCCCCGAGGATTGGGCAGGCTGGGACAAAGAGCGGGGGCTTTACTTCGCCTCGGAATGGGACGGTGCCTATGTGCCGCTTCTGGCCATGAGCGACGCGGGCGAGGAACCCCTGACCGGATCGCTTCTGTCAGCCGGGATCGGCGAGGGGCGGCACACCCATACCAGCCTGATCCTGCATCACCAGCTTGACCGGCTGACACCGGGCGCGTTCCGCCTGATGGCCAACCTGCTGCAACCGGCGCGCTCCGGGGCTGCGCCTCGGTAAACCGGCTGCGGCTTCTTCTGTCCATAAATATCCATATCCCGAACGCGCCGCCATCACGGCGGCCACCTGACGCAAGGCACCCCAGATCGCGTATCTGGACAAGGAACAGGGCCCTATGGTTCAGCCGGGGCGGCGGCGATGCTCAGATGCGGGGAAAGCGTGTCAAGCAAGGGCAGCGCCGCCGCGCCCAGTGCCGCCGTCAGCTGGCCGGTCTGCCCGCGCATGACGCGCGGCGTGGGCCTGATCTGGCGCGTCGCGACCGAAACGGGCAAGGGCGCAAGGGCGGTCATGACGGCCTCAAGCACCGTATCGGGCAGACCGCCGCCGAAGATCACCGTTTCGGGGTCGAAGATGTTTTCCAGCATCGCGACGGTCGGGGCCAGATAATCGGCGGCGGTTGTGATCCATTCGGCCAGAACCGGGTCGCCCTGTTCGTGCAATCTCTGGATATCCTCGACCGTGGCGACATAGGTTCCGGCCATGGCCAGCCGCTCGCGCAGGGCGAAGACGGATACCACGCGCTCCAGCGCGCCGGCGGGGCCGCGATGCACGCGACCCTTGCGCGGCACCAGCCCGATATGGCCGATCTCGCCGGCATTGCCGAAAGCGCCGCGCAGCGGGCGGCCTTCCTGAATGACCCCGAGCCCCAGGCCGACGCCGAAATAAAGATAGCAGAAACTGCCCAATTGCCGCCCGGCACCGTAAAGACGTTCGCCGACCGCCGCCGCTGTGGCATCATTTTCGACGACGACATGCTGGCCCGTGGCCCTGGCGAAAAGGGCTGCGGGATCGGTGCCGGTCCAGCCGGGCAGGGTGGCGGGGCCGACCGAGCTCATCCCCTCGATCTCGAAAGGGCCGGGCATGACCACGCCAAGCCCCAGAAGCCTGCCCCGATCCGCGCCAAGCGTGCCTTCAAGGCGGCGCATCTCATCGGCGACCTGCCGGGGCACGCTGTCGGGGCCGGGATCGCCAAGCGGGCGGATGGAATGGGCGCGCAGACCGCCCGACAGATCCAGAAGCGCCGTGACGATGTGATCGGCGGCGATTTCGACACCGGCGGTCAGCGGTCCGTCGGGATTGACGGCGAACTGGATCGGCGGCTGGCCGCGCCCCTGCCTGCGCCGGCCAAGCTCGATCAGCAGGCCCTCATCCAGCAGGTCCTCGACGATATTGGCGACGGCCTGCGCGGTCAGGCGGGCGCGGCGCGCGATCTCGGCGCGGCCAAGATGACCCTGCATGCGGATGACCTCCAGCACGACGCGGCGGTTATGGGCACGGTTGCGTTCCGGGTTCGATCCGATGGCGATGCGCTGGCGCAGGTTTTTCTTGCTTCGCTCGCTCACCGCGCGCCCTCGTCCGTTTCCTGTGCTTCAGACTAGCCCGCGCCTTCAATAACTCAAGTAGATTATTTTATTGACAGATGGCTGTCACATATCTGACGCTGACGACAGGTGGAAAGGGCCGTCGCCCGTATGGAGGATAAAGAATGCGCATCACGGCAAAACTGGCTGGTCTGGCGACCGCGATCAGCTTGACGGCCATGACCGCCGCGCAGGCGGTCGAGATCGAATACTGGCAATATGTCTTTGACAGCCGCGTTCAGGCCATGGACAAGCTGATCGCGAATTTCCAGGCCGCGAACCCCGATATCACCGTCAAGCACACGACCTTCCCCTATGCCGATTACCAGACCCGCGTGGTCGCGGCCAAGGTTGCGGGGCAGGGGCCGGATGTGGTGCAGCTTTTCTATGGCTGGACCGATCAGTTCGTGAATGGCGGGCTGATCCAGCCTCTTGACCCCGCCGTTTTCCCGCATGCAGAGATCGAGGCCGATTTCTTCCCCATCGTCTCGGCCATGAAGCGCGGCGATGATTATTACGGGCTGCCGACGGCCGTGCGTTCGCTGGCGCTTTTCTACAACAAGGGGCTTCTGGACGCGGCAGGTGTCGCACCGCCCGCCACGCTGGATGAGCTGCTGGCCGTGGCCGAGGCGACCACCAAACGCGATGGCGGCGGCAATATCACCACCGCCGGGATCACCATGGACATGGCCGGGCAGGATCATCACTGGTGGCGCGAGGATCTGATCCGTCAGTTCGGCGGCGTGCCCTATGATGCCGATGGCAATGTCGCCTATAATGACGCCAGCGGGGCCGCCGCGCTGAAATTCTATACCGACCTTCAGACCGAACATAAGGTCGGGCTGATGGGCTTCATGGATGAGGGGCAGGCCGCTTTCCGGGCCGGTCTGGCGGCGATGACCATCGACGGCACCTTCCGGCTTGGCGCTTTCGCCAATAACCCGTTCGAATGGGGCGTGGTCGAGCTTCCGGCCAATGCCGAAGGGTTGAAATCCAACTATTCCAGCTACTTCGCCAATGCCATCGGTGCCACCTCGGAAGGTGAGCGGCTTGAGGCCGCGCAGAAGTTCCTGGCCTATATTTCCTCGCCCGAGGCGATGGAGATCTGGCTGGAAACCGTGGGCGAACTGCCCGCGCGCCGCGATGTCGCGCTGACCGAGGCAAACCTTGGCGATCCCGTCCGCGGGCCGTTCCTCAAGGGGCTGGAATATGCGCATACGACGCAGTTCTATGATGAGGCCGCACAGCGTCAGACCGCGATCGACATGGTAAACCGCGTTCTGCTTGAAGGGCAATCGATCGAGGATTCCATCGCGCAGGCGGCAGCCGCCGAACAGGCCATCATCGACGCGGGCCGCCAGTAGCCCGGCCTTAATGCGCAGGGCTGGCGGTGGAAGCCGCCAGCCCCATGCCCGCCAAGGAAGCGATCATGACCCCGGCCAATGCCCCAAGCAAACAAGCGCCGTCCCGGCTTTGGGATCGCCTGAATATCAGCACCAAGCGGGTCATCTGGGCATGGGGCTTTCTGGCCCTGCCGATCATCTTCTATGCGGGCATCCGCTTCTATCCCACCTTTCAGGCCTTCTGGCTGTCGATGACCGACTGGGACCTGCTGCGCCCGGCCCGGTTCGTGGGATTCGCCAATTACGAAAAGATGTTCGCCGATCCGGTGTTCTGGAAGGTGTTCAGGAATACCTTCATGTATCTGATCATCGGCACGCCGGTCAGCCTGCTGATATCCTTCGTGGTGGCCTATCATCTGGACCGGGTGCGCTTCATGCATGGCTTCATCCGCGCGCTTTACTTCCTGCCCTTCCTGACCACCGCCGCCGCCATGGGCTGGGTCTGGCGCTGGTTCTATCAGCCGGTGCCGATCGGGGTGATCAACGGCTTTCTGGCCACGCTCGGGATCGCGCAGCAGCCTTTCCTGCGCTCGGTCGATCAGGCGCTGATATCCATTCTGGTGCCGGCGATCTGGGCGGGTCTTGGCTTTCAGATCATCATCTTCATGGCCGGGCTGCGCGCCATTCCGGGCACTTTCTACGAGGCCGCGCGCATCGACGGGCTGGGGAACGGGGCGATCCTGCGCAAGATCACGCTGCCGCTGCTGAAACCCACCACGATCTTTCTGGTGGTGTTTTCGTCCATCGGGTTTCTGCGCATCTTCGATCAGGTCTATAACATGACCACCAATGATCCCGGAGGCCCGCTTAACGCCACAAAGCCCCTGGTGCTCATGATCTATCAGACCGCGTTTTCATCGTATCAGATGGGCTATGCCGCCGCCCAGACGGTGGTGCTGTTTACCATCCTGCTGATCGTTTCGCTGCTTCAGCTTTATCTGCTGCGGGAACGGTCATGAGCGCCACCCCGGAACTGGCCGCCAATCGCCGCGCTATCCGGCCCGGCCGCATCATCACATGGACGCTGCTGCTGATCGGCGGGCTGATCATGATCACGCCCTTGCTGTTCATGTTCTCGACCTCGCTCAAGACCTCGGGGCAGGTCTATGATCTGCGCCTGATCCCGGCGGCACCGACGTTCGATAATTATATCAAGGTGCTGGGCGATGGCCGCTTCATGCGGTGGTTCATCAACTCGACCGTGATCGCGCTAAGCGTCACCCTGTCCAACGTGTTCTTCGACAGCCTCGTGGGTTATACGCTGGCCAAGTTCCGCTTCCGGGGCCGCTATTTCGTCTTCATCGCCATCCTGTCCACGCTGATGATCCCCACGGAAATGCTGGTGATCCCGTGGTATCTGATGTCAAGCCAGCTTGGCTGGATCGACAGCTACTGGGGCATCATGTTCCCCGGCATGATGACGGCTTTCGGCACCTTCCTGATGAAGCAGTTCTTTGAAAGCGTGCCCGACGATTTTCTGGAAGCCGCGCGCGTGGACGGGCTGAACGAGTTCACCATCTGGTGGAAGATCGCCATGCCCATGGTGGTGCCCGCCATTTCGGCGCTGGCGATCTTCACCTTCCTTGGCAACTGGACGGCGTTTTTCTGGCCGCTGATCGTGACCACCTCGCGCGATCTTTATACGCTGCCGGTCGGGATCTCCAGCTTCTCGGCGGAATCCTCGATCCAGTGGGAGCTGATCATGACCGGTGCCGCCATCGGCACCATTCCGACGCTTCTGGTTTTTCTGGCGCTGCAACGCTTCATCGTGCGCGGCGTCATGCTGGCTGGCTTGAAAGGCTGAGTGATGACCGATCCCCGCGACACCGATACCTCGGTCTTTCCCGATCCGGTTTACAGGGAAACCGTGCTTGCGCCGCTGTTCGATGGCGCGAAGAACCACCACGCTGCGGGCTTTCGCGCCATCGACCGCGCGCATCTGGTCATGCTGGCGCAAACCGGCATTCTTGACGCCGGGCAGGCGGGCCAGATCGCGCGCGCGCTTGACAGTATCGATGCCGCGATCACGCCCGCCGATCTGGTCTATACCGGCGAGGTCGAGGATTTCTTCTTCCTGATCGAACGTGAACTGAAAGCCCGCCTTGGTCCGGATCTGGGCGGGCGGCTGCATACGGCGCGTTCGCGCAACGATATCGATCACACGCTGTTCAAGCTGGCCCTGCGCGAGCGGCTGAACGCGCTGATCGGCAAGGCGCTGGCGCTGCACGGCGCGCTGATCGAGGCGATCGAGCGCGAGAAATCCACCCTCATCGTGGCCTATACCCATGGCCAGCCCGCGCAGCCGACGACCTTCGGGCATTACCTTGCGGGGATCGCGGAATGCCTTGGCCGCGATATCGTCCGCCTGCTTGATGCCTATGCCATCGTCGATCTGTCGCCCATGGGGGCGGCCGCCATCACGACGACGGGCTTTCCCATCGACCGCGCGCTTGTGGCCGAACTGCTTGGCTTTGCGGCGGTCTTGCGGAATTCCTATTCCTGCATCGCCGGGGTCGATTACATCACCGCCACCTATTCGGCGATTGAACTGATGTTCCTGCATCTTGGCCGCCCCATACAGGATTTTCAGGTCTGGACCAGTTTCGAGACCGGGCAGATCTATATGCCCAACGCCCTTGTGCAGATTTCCTCGATCATGCCGCAGAAGCGCAATCCGGTTCCCATCGAGCATCTGCGCCATTTGTCCAGCCAGACGATGGCGCGCGCGCATGCCATGCTGACGGTCATGCACAACACCCCCTTCACCGACATGAACGACAGCGAGGGCGAAACCCAGTCGATGGGCTATGCAGCTTTCGACAGCGCGGGCCGCGTGCTGGACCTGCTGGCAGCGCTTGTCGCGCAGATGCGGATCGACCCCGCGCGGGTGGCGCAGAATATCCGGCGCTCGTGCATCACCATCACCGAACTGGCCGACAGTCTGGTGCGGCGCGAAGGCCTGTCCTTCCGCCAGGGGCATGAGATCGCGGCCGCCACCGCCCGCGCCGTGGTGGGCATGGGCGGTGATCTTGAAAGCGATGGCTATGCGCCCTTCCGCGCGGCATTCACGGCGGCGACGGGGCGCGCGCCCGCGCTTGACGGCGCGGCATTCGCCGAACTGGTCTCGGCGGAATATTTCATCGCGGTGCGCGACCGCTTCGGTGGCCCGGCACACCGGCCCATGGCGGATGCCATTGCCGCCTACGGGACGCTGGCCGATGAGCTGGCCGGGGCACATCAAACCCGCCTGCGCCGGCAGGCCGATGCCGCGCGCCTGCTGAACGCGCGTTTCGACGCATTGAAGGGGGCCATCTGATGGCGAAAATCACGCTTCAGGGTCTGGTGAAGGCCTATGGCAATCACCGCGTCGTCCATGGCATCGATCTTGAGATCGGGGACGGCGAATTCGTGGTCTTCGTTGGCCCCTCGGGCTGCGGGAAGTCCACCACGCTGCGCATGATCGCGGGGCTTGAGGATGTGACCGGCGGCGCGCTGCTGATCGGTGATGAAATCGTCAATCAGCGCGAGCCGAAACAGCGCAACATCGCCATGGTGTTCCAGAATTACGCCATCTATCCGCATATGACGGTCGGGCAGAATATCGGCTTCGGGCTTTATACCGCGCGCATCCCGAAGGCGGAAAAGCAGCAGCGGATCAGGGAAGCCGCCCGGCTTCTGGGGCTGGAAGACCTGCTGGACCGCCGCCCGGCCGCGCTTTCTGGCGGTCAGCGCCAGCGTGTGGCCATCGGGCGGGCCATGGTGCGTGACCCTGTGGCGTTTCTGTTCGATGAGCCGCTGTCCAATCTGGACGCCCAGTTGCGCAGCCAGATGCGCATGGAAATCAAAAGCCTGCACCGCCGTCTGGGGACGACCATCATCTATGTCACCCATGATCAGGTCGAGGCCATGACCATGGCCGACCGCATCGTTGTCATGCGCGACGGTCATATCCTTCAGGTGGGCACGCCGACCGCGCTTTACGAAAACCCCGTTGACGTTTTCACCGCGCGCTTCATCGGCAGCCCCTCGATGAATATGCTGGAAGGCAGGCTTTCGGGCGGCAGGCTTGCGCTTGAAGGGGCCGGGATATCAGTGCCGGGTCTGCCGGATCATGACGGCGCGGTGATGGTGGGGATACGGCCCCATGATCTTGTCGTCACCGATACGGAAGGCGACGGGCTGCGTGCGACCGGCACGGTCGAGGCGGTCGAGCCCCTTGGCGCCGAGACACTGGTGCATCTGCAACTGGGCAAGGCGCAGGTGATCGCCACAGCGCCGGGCCGGGTCGTGCCCGCCATCGGCAGCAGCGTGACGGTGCAGGCCGGTCCCGGCGCGCTTTATCTTTTCGATGCCGTGACCGAGAAGGCTCTGGGCCGGGCATGACCGCTTCATCGCCCCGGTGCCGCGCCGTTCTTTGCCTTGGCCGCATTTATTGCGATCTGGTGTTTCGTGGTCTGGGCAGCATGCCGCGCCTGGGGCACGAGGTCTTCGCCGAAGCCTTCGCCCTTCTGCCGGGGGGTGGCGCGCTGATCACGGCGGCGCATCTGGCATCGCTTGGGCGCAAGGCCGCGCCTGTCGCGCGTTTCGGGACCGATGCGCTGTCAGTGGCGCTTTTTGACGAGATCGCGGCGCTCGGGCTGGATCTGCGCTTTCTCGACCGCCACGCCAGCGCCGGCCCCCAGCTTACCGTGGTCATGGTCGAACAGGACGACCGGGCGTTTCTGTCGCGTCGCGCCGGCCATGCCCGCCCCGACAGCTTCGATGCCGCCCTGATCTGGCCCGAGGCCGGCCATCTGCATATCGCCGAATATGCGACGCTGCATGAAATGCCCGATGCCATCGCCGCCGCAAAGGCGCGCGGGTTCAGCATCTCGCTTGATCCAAGCTGGGATGACCGGCTTATCCGTGATCCGGCGTTCTTTGAACGTGCCGCGGGGGTGGATATCTTTCTGCCCAATCTGGCCGAGGCGCAGGCCCTGACCGGCCTGACCGCGCCCAGGGACGCGCTGGCCGCCTTGCAGCGCCGCTTTCCGGTGGTGGCGCTGAAATGCGGGGCCGATGGCGCGATGCTGGCCACTGGCGGCGCGATATTGCGCCTGCCAAGCCCGCGCGTCAGCGTGGTCGATACCACCGGCGCGGGCGATGCGTTCAACGCGGGCTTTCTGAACGCATGGCTTGACGGCGCGCCACCCGAAGAAAGCCTTGCGGCGGCGGTCGATGCCGGGGCGCGTTCGGTTCAGGCGGCGGGGGGGACGGGCAGCCTTCGGGGCGCGCAGGCTACGCCTTAAGCCGCGCCCTGCGGCAGCAGCCACGCCCCATGCGCGGGCGCGCAACGGGTGCGCAGCGGGCAGTCATAGGCGCAACTCAGCAGCGTATCGGTCAGCACGGCCTCGGGCGGGCCTTCGGCAAGGGTGGCCCCGTTCTGCATCAGAAGCACGTGATCGGCGAACATGGCCGTCAGGTTGAGATCATGCATCACCGCCACGACCCCGCCGCCCCTGCGGGCGTAATCGGCGGCCAGACGCATCACCGCCAGCTGATGCGCGATATCAAGGCTGCTGACCGGCTCGTCCAGGATCAGCCAGCGCGGCCCCTCGGGCCCGACGGGATGCCAGACCTGAACCAGAGCGCGCGCCAGATGCACGCGCTGCTGCTGGCCGCCCGAAAGTTCCTGATAAAGCCGCCCGCCATGACCGGTCAGCCCCACCCTGGCCAGGGCCGCCGCGATCAGCGCATCCGCGCTTGCCTGCGGCATGGGCAGGGCGCTTAGCCCGATGCGGACGATCTCGGCGGCGGTGAAGGGAAAAGCCAGCGCGCTTTGCTGGGGCAGCACCGCGCGCCTGAGCGCCAGAAGATCGGGCGCCATCCCGGCGATATCGGTCCCGTTCAGGGTGATCCGGCCCGCATCCGGGCTGAGTTCCGCCGTCAGCGCGCGCAGAAACGTGGTCTTGCCCGAGCCGTTCGGCCCGATGATCGCGGTCATCTGGCCGGGCCTGGCGGTCATGCTGACGCCGCGCAGGATCTTGCGCCGGGCCAGCCTGACGGTGATATCGCTTGCGCGCAGGCTCATGCGTCCAGCACCCTTCTGTTGGATAAAAGCGCCCATGTGAAGAACGGTCCGCCCATCATGGCGGTGATGATGCCAATGGGCAGTTCGGCGGGCGCGATCACGGTTCGGCTGACCATATCGGCCAGCACCAGCACCGACGCCCCCAGCAGCGCCGAATTCACCAGAAGCCAGCGGTGATCCGGCCCCGCGATCAGCCGCAAGAGATGCGGCACCACGATCCCGATGAAGCCGATCCCGCCCGAGACCGCGACAGCGGCACCAACGGCCCCGGCTGCGCTCAGCATCGCGGCGGTCTTGGCGCGCTCGACCCGGATGCCGACATGGGCGGCGGCGGCCTCGCCCAATGCCAGCCCGTTCAGCGCGCGCGCAAGGAAGGGCGTGGCCAGAAGCGCCGCCAGCATGACCGGCCCTGCGGCGGCCAGCTTGACCCAGCTGGCCCCGGCAAGCGAGCCCATGCCCCAGAACGTCAGGTCGCGCAATTGCGCGTCATCGGCGTAATAGACGATCAGCCCGGACACCGCGCCGACCATGGCCGAAATCGCGATCCCGGCCAGAAGCATCGTGGCGATGGATGTGCGCCCCTGCCGCGTGGCGATGGCGTAAAGGACCAGCATCGTCACCCATGCCCCCGCAAAGGCGGTCAGCGGCACCAGATACCAGCCGGTCAGCGCGGTGACGGCGGCGGGCAGCGCGCCGCCCAGAACGATGGCCGCTATCGCGCCAAGACCGGCCCCGGCGCTGACCCCCAGAAGGCCCGGATCGGCCAGCGGATTGCGGAAGAGCCCCTGCATCACCGCCCCCGCCACCGCAAGCGAGGCCCCCACGATCAGCCCCGTCAGCAGGCGCGGCAGGCGGATATCCAGCACGATCACGCGTTGGGCCGGTGCGATCTCGTGCCCGGCCAGCCAGTCGCCCAGAACCGCCATGGCCGACACGCCCGAAGCGCCATGCCCCATCGACAGGACCGAGACCACCCCCACAAGCGCCGCCAGCAGCACCGCCAGTACCTGCCCCCGGCGGCGGCGGTCGCCCGTCAGCGGCGCATCAACCGCCACCATCAGCCGTCCCCGTAGATCGCGCGATGCAGATCAAGCGCCGCCTTGCCGGTGCGCGGGCCGAAGCCAAGCAGGTAAAGCCCGTCCATGCGCAGCACCCTGTGGGCCTGCCCGGCTGGCGTCGCCGCAAGGGCAGGCAGCGCCCAAAGCTGGGCATCCTGTGGCTCATGCCCGCCGGGGTCGTCGCCCGCAGCCGCGCCGCGCTGCATCATCAGGATCACATCGGGGGCGGCGGCCAGAATGGCTTCATCCGTCAGAAGCTTGTAGCCGGCAAAGCCGGTCACGGCATTTTCCGCCCCCGCCAGCCGGATCATCGCATCGGCGGCGGTATCCCCGCCGCTGGCCAGCACCCGCCCGCCCTGCAGGGACAGGATGAACAGCACGCGGCGCGGCGTGGCGACGCCCGCGTTCAGCGCTCCAAGCCGGTCCAGATCGGCGCGCAGGCTGTCCAGATGCGGCTTTGCAGCCCCTTCGTCGCCCAAAGCCTGCGCGACGGCGGTGATGCGCGCGGCAAGGCCATCCGCATCCTCGGCCGCGGGGATGGTCTGATAGGCGATCCCCGAGGCTTGCAGGATCGCCACCGCCTCGGGCGGGCCCGCGCCTTCTTCGGCCAGAATCAGATCGGGGCCAAGCGACAGCACGCCCTCGGGCGAGAGGCGGCGGATATAGCCCACATCGGGCAGGGTCTGCGCGGCCTCGGGGTAGGTCGAGGTGGTGTCGCGCCCGATCAGCCGGTCCTGCTGGCCCAGGGCATAGATGATTTCCGTGACCGAGCCGCCGATGGCCAGCACGCGCCGGGCCTCGGGGTGGGGATCGGCACCGGCACCGACAGGCAGGGCGATCAGCCCCGCCAGAAAGGCGGCGCGGATCATCCCGCGTCCCCCGGCAGCGCGCCGACCAGTGCCGCCCATGCGGCGGGATCGCCGCCCTTCTCGGCGCGCATCCCGAAGCACTGGTAGATCAGCGCGCCATGGGCATCGAATGCCTCGACCGAGATCGCCGGGCCGCGTTTGGTCGGCTTTTCGACCTGCCAGATCTCGGCCACATGATCGGCGCGCAGATGCAGGTTGAAGCGCGGGTCCATCACGTTCAGCCATGGTCCCATCGGTTTCAGCGTTTCAAACCGGCCCGAGTGGATCTCGATACAGCCCATATTGCCGACGAAGATCATCACCGGCAGACCCTGCGCCTGCACATCGTCAAACAGCATCGCATTCGCCGCCAGATCCAGCCGCCGCGCGAAGGGTGCACCGGCCAGATGATAGGCACCAAGCCGGTTCATCTTCAGCCGCCGCACCAGCGTGTTGAACTGATGGGTGTCGGTCATTGCAGCCCATTCACGGCGCAGTTCATCGGCGCGATCCGGGTTGATGCGTGGGCCGTCGACGGGGGCGCGGGGTTCGAAAACCGAAGGCGCGGCCTGATCGGGCAGGGCCAGATCGCGGCAAAGCACCGCCCATGCGTCCAGATCGGAAGCGGCGCGCAGATGCACCTTGTGGACGGCATCGCCAGCGGCGTCGAACACCTGGACCGAGCGGCGCGGGCCGTTTTCGGCCTCGGTCTGGATGGCATAGGCATGGACCCATTGGCGCGGAAAGATGCGCAGGTCGATCTCGGTGTCCAGCACCATCGCGGCATGATCGCCGTTCTGGAAGTTGTGATAGGTGCCGGTCTTCTCGATCACGCAGGAGCGGTTGCGCGTCAGTGCCATCACCTCGCCCAGGGCATGGACGGCGGGGATCAGCCGGCCCGGCGCGGGGGTGATGCGGATGGCGCCATGCCCAAGATCGGCTTCGATCAGGGCGGCTTCGGGCAGGCCAAGCTCTGCCGCCAGATCGACCGGGCGAAGGGTGGAACTGCGTTTCAATTCGCGCAGACGCGCGGGCGTCAGGTCATTCATCATCGTGCCTTTATGCTGTCGCGGGCATCTGGCGAAAAAGGCTGGACGCTATTCTTGACTTGTTTAGTCGGAAAAGTTAGCCACCGCAAGCCGCCAGCCCTTGCCAGCAGGATCGATTCATCATCTTGCGAGGGCAAAGGCCGATGCACAGACCACTCACCCTGATCTCACTTCTCATCAGCAGCGCGCCGCTGGCCGCCTTCGCGCAGGACGCCGCGATCATTCTGGACCCGATCATCCTGCGTGCCGGGACGGAAAAGGTCGCATCCGACGTGCCGCAATCAGTCAGCGTCGTGGGCCAGCAGGAACTGGACGACACCGCGCCGGGCACCATCGGGCAGGCGCTGACGCAGG
>JAUNTV010000038.1 GCA_030538515.1 Paracoccus sp. (in: a-proteobacteria) | reverse complement strand
ATGTCGATATGGTCGTCGCCGCCCTCGATAAAGGCGCCAAGCGCCAGCAGCACGACCACGGCGGTCATGCCGAATGAGATCACGATAGCCGTCAGCGTCAGCGCCTGCGGCAGCGGATCGGTGTAATCCAGCAGGCTTTTGCCCGCGCTGAGGATCGGCGGCTTGTCCAGCGCCAGCCGCCCCGAGGCGACCAGAAACAGGTTGATCGCATAGGTCATCATGGTCATGCCCAGAATGACCGGAAAGGTCCGCAGCCTGAGCACCAGATAGACCCCTGCGGCGGTCATGGCACCGATCGCGATGGCGACAATCGCTTCCATTACGGGGTCCTCCGGGTCTCGGGGTGGTTGCGCGACGGGTCGATGTCCATCGGCTCGGTATTGACCGGCTCGCCGGCCTTGCGCGCGATCCGCGACAGCGAATTCAGCGCCAGCATCACCGCACCAAGCACGCAAAGGAACACGCCCAGATCGAAGGCGATGGCGGTGGCCAGTTCGAACCTTTCGATGAAGGGAAGCTGCACATAGGTGTAATTCGAGGTCAGGAAGGGCAGCCCCCAAAGCCACGCCCCGATCCCGGTCGCCGCCGCCACCACCACGCCCGCGCCGATCATGGCATGGAAGGGCACGCGCTGGCGTTCCTGCGCCCATGCGAAGCCCGAGGCCATATATTGCATCAGAAGCGAGATCGCCACCACAAGCCCCGCGATGAAGCCGCCGCCCGGTTCGTTATGGCCGCGCAGGAAGATGAACAGCCCCACCACCAGCGAGACCGGCAGGATCAGCCGCGTCGCCACCACCAGAAGCAGCGGGTGGCGGTCGCCCGCCTGCGCCTGATCGCGCCGCCAGTTCGCCAGACGCCGCGCGGATGAGCCGCGCATCAGCGTCTCGGTCATGGCGAAGATCACAAGCGCCGCGATGCCAAGCACGGTGATCTCGCCAAAGGTATCATAGCCCCGGAAATCCACGAGGATGACGTTCACGACATTATCGCCGCCGCCAAGGTCATGGCTGTTGGCAAGGTGATAATCCGAAATGGTCGGGAAGGCGAAATCGCGGCGCATGATGGCATAGGCCAGCCCGCCGAAGCCAAGGCCAAGAAGCGTCGCGATGACCGCATCAGCGCCGCGGCGCATGCCCCCGGTCTCGACCCAGGTGCGTTTGGGCAGGAAGTTCAGCGCCAGCAGCATCAGCATGACCGTGGCGACCTCGACCGAGATCTGGGTCAGCGCCAGATCCGGGGCCGACAGGTAGATGAAGGCGCAAGACACCATCAGCCCCACGATCCCGATCATCACCAGTGCCAGCAGCCGGTTGCGGTGGAAGGCGACCATACAGGCGGTGGCCATGATCAGCAGCAGGAAGCCGATGCCCGCGACCGGGGCGACCGGCAGCATGGGCCGCGTCATCGGGCCGACCGTGCCGGTGGTCCATGCCAGCGCGCCCGCCATGACGATGGTGAACACCATCATCGAGGCGCCGCGCGCCATCCGCCCGTCATGAAGCGCGTCATCGGCGCGCTGCGCGGCGCGCACGGCGCAGCGGATCACGGCGTCGAAGATCACCTTGGCCTCGGGCCGGGGCAGCGCGTCCCATGCCGCTTGCAGCGGGCGGTGCACCGCCAGCAGCAGCGCCCCGCCAAGTGTCGCGATGCCCGAGACGATCAGCGCCGTATTCACCCCGTGCCACAGCTTCAGATAGGGCGCGGTCGCGGTCCCCGTCACCGCATCGGCCGAGGCCGTGACCAGCCAGCCCACCATGGTCATCGGCATCAGCCCGATCAGCACCACCAGCACCACCAGAAGCGCCGGGCTGAACCACAGCCCGATGCCGGGATCATGCGGGTGATGGGGGTAGCTTTCGCGTTCCGGCCCCATGAAGGTATGCAGCACGAAGCGGAAGGAATAAGCGACCGAGAACGTCGCCGCGATCCCCGCCATGATCAGGAACAGGCTGTGATTGCCCGCCCAGACGGTATGCCCGGCCTCATCAAGCATCATTTCCTTCGAGATGAAGCCGTTGAAGGGCGGAATGCCCGCCATGGACAGCGCCGCGATGGTCCCGATCACGAAGGTGACGGGCATCAGCCTGCGCAAGCCCCCAAGCAGGCGCAGGGACCGGGTTCCGGCCTCGTGATCGACGATGCCTGCGGTCATGAACAGCGCCGCCTTGAAGGTGGCGTGATTGATGATGTGAAAGACGGCGGCGATGGCGGCGGCCTCGGTCCCCATGCCAAGCAGCATGGTCACAAGCCCCAGTTGACTGACCGTCGAGAAAGCCAGCAGCGCCTTGAGGTCATCCTTGAACAGCGCGATCACCGCGCCGATCAGCATGGTCAGAAGCCCGGTGGTGGCGACGATATAGAACCACTCGGGCGTGCCCGCCAGCACCGGCCAGAGCCGCGCCATCAGAAACAGCCCCGCCTTCACCATGGTCGCGCTGTGCAGATAGGCCGAGACCGGCGTGGGCGCGGCCATCGCATGGGGCAGCCAGAAATGAAACGGAAACTGCGCCGATTTGGTGAACGCGCCCGCAAGGATCAGGATCAGCGCGGGCAGGTAAAGCGGGCTGGCCTGAATGGCGTCCTTGGCCAGCAGGATCTCGGAAATGCTGTAGCTGCCGGCGATATGGCCAAGGATCAGCATCCCCGCGATCATCGCAAGCCCGCCCATGCCGGTCACGGTCAGCGCCATGCGCGCGCCCTGCCGCCCCTCGGGCAGATGCTTCCAATAGCCGATCAGCAGGAAGGACGATAGCGATGTGAGTTCCCAGAAGATCAGCAAAAGCAGGATGTTATCGGAAAGCACGATGCCGACCATCGCGCCCTGAAACAGCATCAGATAGGTGTAGAACTGCCCCACCGGGTCGGATTTCGCCAGATAATAGCGCGCGTAAAGGATGATCAGCAGCCCGATCCCGAGGATGAGAATGCCAAACAGCAGGCTCAGCCCGTCGATGCGGAAGCTGGCGTCCAGCCCAAGCTGCGGCAGCCATGTGATCGTGGTCGTGACGACGCCGCCGGCGAGAACCTCGGGGATGTGCAGGCAAAGCCCGATCAGCGCCAGGGCCGTGGCCGTCGCGCAGGCCGATGCCGCGACATTGCGACCCGCGCGGATCAGCAATCCGGGCAGAAGTGCGCCCAGAAAGGGCAGCGCTGCGATCAGGGCTGGCGACATCTGTCCTCCGCGGAATTATTTCTTTCGTGTGTCGGGGATGGCGTGGCCGGTGTCAAGCAAAGGGGCCGGATTGCCGGCCTTTGGACGGGTGCAGAAGGCCCCTTCCCCGATGTTCGCGTTTCGTGCTAGCAATCGGAAAACAGGCAGGCAAGAGGGCAGCGGATGAGAGTTCTGGGCATCGACCCCGGATTGCAGAATATGGGCTGGGGCGTGATCGAACTGGACGGCCCGCGCCTGCGCCATGTCGCCAATGGCATCCTGCGCTCGGATCAGGGGACGCTTGGCGAAAGGCTGCTGCGGCTCTATCGCGGGCTTTCGGCGGTGATCATCGCCCATGCGCCGGTGGCGGCGGCGGTGGAACAGACCTTCGTGAACAAGGATGCGGTCGGCACGCTGAAGCTTGGGCAGGCGCGCGGCATCGCCCTTCTTGCCCCGGCCGAGGCCGGGCTGGAGATCGGCGAATACGCCCCCAATGCGGTGAAGAAGGCCGTGGTCGGCGTGGGCCATGCCGGCAAGGAACAGGTCCAGCATATGGTGCGCCACCAGCTTCCCGGCGTGGAATTCGCCGGCGCGGACGCGGCGGATGCGCTGGCGATCGCGATTTGCCACGCCCATCACCTGCAATCGCGGGCCATCCGCATCAAGGCCCCGAAAAGGAGCGTCGCATGATTGGCCGCATCGCAGGGGTGATCCTTCACCGCGCGCCCGATCATGTGCTGATCGATGTGCGCGGCGTGGGCTATATCGTTCATATCAGCGAACGCACCGCCGCCAGCCTGCCCCCCGTCGGCCAGGCGGCGGCGCTTTATACCGACCTTCTGGTGCGCGAGGACCTGTTGCAGCTTTTCGGCTTTCCGACGCTGCTTGAAAAGGAATGGCACAAGCTGCTGACAAGCGTGCAGGGAATCGGTGCAAAGGCCTCGCTGGCGGTGCTGGGGACGCTTGGCGCGGAAGGGCTGGGCCGGGCGATCACGCTTGGCGACTGGTCGGCGGTCAGGAAGGCGCCCGGCGTGGGGCCGAAACTGGCGCAAAGGGTGGTGCTGGAACTCAAGGACAAGGCCCCCTCGGTGATGGCCATGGGCGGCGCGCTTACGGTGGATGCGGGCGCGCCGGTCATCGAGACCGACTTGCCCGCGCCCCCGCCTGCGGCCGGGGCATCCGCGCCCGTGGCAGCGCCCGCGCCGCTGTCGGCCGCGACGCAATCCGATGCACTGTCGGCGCTGACCAATCTGGGCTATCACCCATCAGAGGCCGCGCAGGCCGTGGCAAGCGCCGCGCAGGCGGAACCCGCCGCCACCACTGCGGCGTTGATCCGTGCGGCGCTGCGTGCGCTTGCGCCAAAGGAGTGACAAGGGAAGGCATATGTCCAGCACGCTACGCACATTCACCCTGATGGCCGGGCTGACCGCCCTTCTGATGGCGCTTGGCGCGTTGATCGGGGGCACCGGGGGCATGCTGATCGCGCTTGTTGTCGCGGGCGGCGGCAATCTTTGGGCGTGGTGGAACAGCGACAAGGCGATGCTGCGCCAGCAGGGTGCCACCCGTGTCGACAGCCAGAGCGCGCCCGAACTCGTCGCCATGGTCAAGGCGCTGGCGGATCGCGCGGGCCTGCCCATGCCCGCCGTTTATGTGCTGCAAACCGAACAGCCCAATGCCTTCGCCACCGGGCGCAACCCGGAAAACGCGGCGGTCGCGGTGACGCAGGGGCTGATGCGCATCCTTGGCCGCGACGAGCTGGCGGGCGTGATCGCCCATGAACTGGCCCATATTCGCAACCGCGACACGCTGATCATGACCATTTCCGCGACCCTTGCCGGGGCGATCGCCATGCTGGGAAACATGGCGCTGTTCACCGGCGGGCGGCAAGGGCGCGGCGGCGTTTTGGCAGGGGTCGCCGCGATGGTGCTGGCACCGCTTGCGGCGGGGCTGGTGCAGATGGCGATCTCGCGGACACGGGAATATCGCGCCGATGCCCTGGGGGCCGAGATCGCCGGCCAGACCGAGGGGCTGGCCAATGCGCTGCGCAAGATATCCACCGCCGCGTCGCAGGTCGTGAATGTCCCGGCCGAGCGCAACCCGGCCTCGGCCTCGATGTTCATCATCAATCCGCTTGGTGCGCTGCGCATGGACAGCCTGTTTCGCACCCATCCCCCCACGCAGTCGCGCATCGACGCGCTGAACCGGCTGAGGCTTCATGGACGCGCCTGACCCGACGCTGCGCCCCGAGCCGCTGCCCGAGGACGAGCCGGGCCGCGCGCTGCGCCCGCAGGCGCTGGCGGAATTCGTGGGCCAGGCCGAGGCGCGGGCGAACCTCGCGGTCTTCATCGAAAGCGCGCGCCGGCGCGGCGAGGCCATGGACCACACGCTTTTCCACGGTCCCCCCGGTCTGGGCAAGACCACGCTGGCGCAGATCATGGCGCGCGAACTGGGGGTGAATTTCAAGATGACCTCGGGGCCGGTTCTGGCGCGGGCCGGCGATCTGGCCGCGATCCTGACCAATCTGGAAGCCCGCGACGTGCTGTTCATCGACGAGATCCACCGCATGAACCCCGCGGTCGAGGAAGTCCTTTACCCCGCGATGGAGGATTTCGAACTGGACCTGATGATCGGTGAAGGCCCTGCCGCGCGCACCGTGCGCATCGAGTTGCAGCCCTTTACCCTTGTCGGCGCGACGACACGGCTTGGCCTGCTGACCACGCCCCTGCGGGACCGTTTCGGCATTCCCACAAGGTTGCAATTCTACACGATCGGGGAACTCGACCTGATCGTGCGGCGCGGCGCGCGGCTGATGGGCTATGGTGCAGACCCCGATGGCACGCTGGAAATCGCGCGCCGCGCACGCGGCACGCCGCGCATCGCAGGCAGGCTTTTGCGCCGGGTCGCGGATTTCGCGCTTGTCGAGGGCGACGGGCGGATCTCTCGGGAACTGGCCGATTCGGCGCTGACACGGCTGGGGGTCGATGATCTGGGACTGGACGGTGCCGACCGGCGCTATCTGGGCCTCATCGCCGAGAATTACGGCGGCGGCCCGGTCGGGGTCGAGACGATCTCGGCGGCGCTTTCGGAAAGCCGGGACGCGATCGAGGAGGTGATCGAGCCCTATCTTCTGCAACAAGGGCTGATCGCACGCACGCCGCGCGGGCGCATGCTGGCGGCGAAAGGCTGGCGGCATCTGGGGCTGGAGGCCCCCGCCCCGGCCGAGCAGCCACGCCTGTTCGAGATGTGACGCCGGACCGGGGCCAGCCCCGGACCCCGAGGTATTTGGCGCACTGATGAGGGGGGCATGCCGATAACGCCCGGATCATCAGCAGGGACGCGGCGCTGGCGGCTTTTTCCTCTATCCTGGCTGAGCATGCCAAAGTGTTCATATGGTTCAGAGGAGTGTCTGTCTGTTTCGGGGGGCGAATTTCGGCGCGGACATTCCGCGATCTGTTGCGCCCGGCATCACGGCTGATCGGGCCGCTCAACGGACCGGGGCTGACCATGAGACGAGCCTCGCTCTCTGTCGGTTTTTCAGGCACAGGATGGCCGCCCTTTCGCGGAGGGGTCGGGATCGATGAAAGTGACGTCGGGGGCCGCCCAACATGAGCGCGCTGGTGAACGATGTCCTGCGGAAAGCCTTGAACTGAACGAAACGAGGGGCCCCCTCATCGCGTCAGCGGGGTTCGATCCTACAGCATTTCCGCCCATGTGGGGGTGCCATTCCTGTTGATCAGCCCCTCGACAAAGCGGGACGGACGCTGCCGTGGTCGGCGGGCCGGTGACGGCATCAACGCCGTTCACGCTGTCGCAGCATGTCAAGGATGCGGCCCTTGCTGGCGTCGCAATCGCGCTTTCGCCGGGCGCTGATCGGCTTTTGCTTATCCCGGCCCAGATGATCCAGATTGTCGATTGCCAGATCAGCTTCGCGGCCTTCGTCCTTCATGGATGGGTCCTGTCCGTTTTCGTTTATCGCAAGAGTGACCGGCCAGCGCGGTCGGGGCCCGCCATTCACCACGGCCAGGCCATCATCTGTGCTGATAAAGGACAGGCTGTTGCTATTCCTTTGATTTTCATAGGTTGGTGGTGGCGTCGCCCTGATCGTCGATCATTCCCGATCACTGACCTGCACCGGTTTGTCATAAGGCGGAGAGCCGGGATATCTGTCGGTGAATGTCCTTGGGCATGAGCGCCGTTCCGACAAGAAGCCGCCCCGGATCGGCGGGCTTCGTTCCGGCGCGGGGTCTGCCAGCGTCACCGGCAAAAGCCCCGCCGGGGGCTGCGCGGCCTGCCGGTTCAGGCCGCGCGCCTGCGCTTTCCTTGGTCGATGAGCCGCATGGCCAGGCCCGCCGCCAGCAGCAGGGCAAGCGCAATGCCGACGCGGGCCAGCACGGGCGCGTTGCGCAGAAGCCAGCCGACCTGCATCTCGCCTGACAGGATCGAGGCGACCTGCGCCTGATCCACCGCGAGAGCCGGGTTCCCCGCAAAGGTCTTGCGGGTATAGTCGGCGATTGCGGCGATTTGCGCATCGTTCAGCTGGTCGCGGAAGCCGGGCATAAGCGCATGGCCATTCGGGGTCTGCCGGTCGATGCCATTGGCGATGACCTGCACCAGATTGTTCGCGGGCACCATGCGCAGATCGCGCAGCATCGCCAGATCCGGCCCCGCCGCGCCCCCGCCGCTTTGTCCGTGACAGCTTGCGCAGGCGGATTGATACAGCACCGCGCCATCGGTCGTATCGGTCGCGGCAAGGCTTTCCCAGCCGGTGATCGGGCCTTCCACCGTGTCGGGATCGACTATCGCGGGGGTGGCGGGGACGGGTGCCGGCGCCTGGGTCGTGATGGCGGGGATCTGGCGCAGATAGGCCACCATATCGGCAATATCCCCATCAGGCAGCCGACTGAGGCTGAGGCTGACGGCCACCGCCATATCGCCGCCCACAGCCGCCTGATCGTTGTGCCCGTTTTGCAGCAGCGATGTCAGTTGCGCATCGCTCCACCCCCCGATCCCGGTCGCGTCGGGGGTGATATTGGGCGCATACCAGCCGCCGATGAAGGCACCTGAAAGATGCTGGCCCGATGCTTCGCCCATCAGCGCGTTACGCGGGCTGTGACAGGCTGTGCAATGGCCCAATGTCTCGACCAGATAGCGGCCGCGTTCGGCGGCATCGCCCGTCGCGGGTTGCGCGCCGACTGGTTCGCCAACCGTCAGGTTCAGCAGGTTCCACGCGATCATCGCGGGCCGGATGAAGGGAAACGGCAATTCGGTTTCGGGCACCTGATGGCTGACGGCGGGAAGGCTTTGCAGATAGGCATGCAGCGCCGCGATATCCCCATCCGTCATTCCGGTATAAGAGGTGTAGGGCATCGCCGGGAAAAGCCAGCCCTTGTCGGGCGAGCGCCCCTTGCGCAGCGCATCGCGCAGATCCGCCTCGGTCCAGCCAGCGATGCCCGTCGCATCGGGCGTGATGTTCGAGGCATAGATGGTGCCAAGCGGGCTGCCGATCGGCGCGCCGCCAGACAGGTCCTCGCCATGACAGCCGCGACAGTCACCGGCGGTGGCGATATAGCTGCCACGCTCGATCAGCGGGGTATCCTGCGCGGCGGCGACTCCGGCAAGAAGGGTGAACGCGGCAAGGGTCAGGGTCGGCCGCATGTCACACCTCTGCCGCGATGGTCTGCCCGGCGCGGATCGCCAGCGCCATGCCGGTCAGCGTCGGGTTCACGCCCCCCGCTGTCGGCATCACGCCGGTCGTCACCAGAAACAGGTTGTCGTGATCGAATGATCGCAGGTCGCGGTCCACGACTGCATCCTCGGCCACAGCCCCCATGCGCACCGTGCCCATGATGTGCTGTTGGCAGATCCAGACCGTGGGTGCGCTGATCCTTGTGCCATTCGTCGCCTGAAGGAAATTGGCGAAATCATCCATCAGGCGCGGCAGGTTGGCATTGGTGTAATCCGAGATGCGATAGCTCAGCGCCAGCCCCGGCAGGCCAAGCGCATCCTTGTAACCGGCGTTCAGCGTGATGGCGTTGGCCGGGTCGGGCAGATCCTCGGTCAGGGCCTCGAAGGTGAAGATGCGTTCCGACTGGTCGCGGATGGTCCGGTCCAGCACGGCACCGATCTGCCGTTCCGCCAGTGCGCTGTCAGCGATGCCGACGCTTTGCGGGCTGTTGAGCAGGTCATAGCGGGTCGAGGGGATGCGGTCGCGATCCGGCTGATTGCGGCGCTGCATGATCGCGCCGTGGATGTTCTGGCCGCGCCCGACCCAAAGCGGGCTGTCGGCCAGAAGCGTCATGTCGATGGTCGGATGGATCATCAGATTGCGCCCGACCATGCCCGAGCGCCCGGCCAGTTCGTTCATCAGCAGCAGCTTGGGCGTTTCGAACCCGTGGCCGGCCAGAACGAACACCCTGGCGGTCAGGCGGCTGCGTTCGCCCTGCGGCGAGAGGTAAGAGATCGCGGTGATCCTGCCGCCATCGCCGGTTTCGATCTGGTCGACGATGGAATTCGCGCGGACTTCGACGCCCAGTTTGCGGATCTTCTGGACAACGTGAACGCCGGAATGTTTCGCACCGACCGGGCAGTTCCAGTTGCACATATTGTTGCCGACACAGGCCGGGCGCCCGTCGTAAGGCTGGCTGAGCCGGGACGAGGGCGCGATATCGACCCGGTATCCAAGGGGGGCAAGCCGCTGTTGCAGACGCTGGATGGAATAGGGCTTGGCCTCGGGCGGCAGGGGGAAGGGTTTCGAGCGCGGCGGATAGGTCCGGTTCAGCCCCTGCCCGGATTCGTCGAAACCGACCAGACCGTTCACGCCGATTTCATATTCGGCGGCGGTATAGAAGGGTTCCAGATCGTCATAGGTGATCGGCCAGTCCACGGCCAGTCCAAAGCTGGATTTCAGCGCCATATCCTCGGGCAGAAGCCGCCATGTCGCCGCCGTCCAGTGGCGCGATGTGCCGCCCACCGTGCGCAACGTGCCGGGAAACACATCGATCCCTTCCAGCGTGGAGGTCACGTAACCGGGGGTGAAGCTGTTGGGCGCATAGGGCACGTCGGGGAAAGGCGCGTTGAAATTGTTCTGCCGGGCCGAGTTGCGGAAGTTTTCGGTCACTTTCCAGTCGGGGGTTTCGGGCCCGGCCTCCAGCACGATGACCGATTTGCCCGCCCGTGCCAGTTGCAGCGCCACCAGCGAGCCAAGCGAGCCGGAGCCGACAACCACCACATCCGCGTCATGTTCCGCCATGGTTCAGCCCCCCAAAGCGGCGCGGGCCGCGTCAATCGTGTCGTATTCGCCCGCGGCATAGGCCCGCCACGCCGGGTCAGGCGTGACGATCTGATAGCTTTGGCGGGGCTGATAGGCCCAATCCGCCGCGTCCCGTGGCAGGTCCGAGGCATCGACCCCCGCTGGCGCTTCCTGCCACCAGCCGGCGGGGCCGGGCGCATAGCTTTGCGGCGGCACGATGCCACCGGTCTTGGCATAGGCCTGCATTTCCAGGAATGTCGCAAAGGCCGCATCATCTTCCAGAATCCGCCCCGAGGGCGTGCCGACATAGCCCAGATACCACGGTTTCGCGATCATCAGCGCGGTATCCAGATCCGCATCCGACAGCGCCGCCAGCCCCGCCTCGCGAGAGGGGGCGGCAGACAAGGCGTCATGCAGCGCGGCAAGTTTCGTGTCGAAATCAGCGTCGCGTTCGGCCAGCAGCGCCTCGATCCGCGCGGCGGTCGGGAAGGTCAGGTCATCGGCACCGGTGATGATGCGGCTGACGGCAAGAAAGCTTTCCGAAGCCGGGTGGACGCTCAGCGCTGCGGCGGGCAGGGCAAGGGCGGGCGGGATCGCGGCCAGCGAGATCAGAAACCCGCGTCGGTCTGTGGTCATGGGTGCCGTCTCCGGTGCCTGAACGGTTGTCGCCAAGGCCGCGCGCATCGGGGCAGAGGCGTGATTCCATTACTCAATCCATGGGTGCAGACTACAGCGGAACGGGCGCTATGCAAGCGGGGGCGGCAGCCCAGGATGGAATGGTTCCCGGCGCTTTTGCGCCCGAAGGCCGGGCGGATTTCCGGCTTGCTGGATGATGGCCCGCGTTCAGCAATCCCGCGCCGCGCCAGAGCGGGCATCCAGCATCCGCAGCAGCGGCTGATAATGCGCGATGACGGCGGCGCGGTAAGCCTCGGCATCGCCGGATCGGGCGGCCTCGAACATATCGCCATGGGCCTGTGCGGTCATCTGTATATCCGCCGGCAGCGCCAGACCAAGGCGCGGCAGAACGGTCGTGTGGATATCCCAGAAGGCCGCGACAAGCTGGCCGGCCAGTTGATTGCCGACCGGGGCCAGCAGTTCCATATGGAACTGCCGGTCAGCCTGCACGAAGGATTGCCCCTTTTCGGCGCTTGCCCGCATCTCGGCGACCAGATCGCCGAGCGCCGCGTTTTCCTTGCCGCGATGGGCTGCCACCACGCGGTCGGTCAGCGCCAGGTCGAAGGCGCAGCGCAGGTCGACCACCTCGCGCAGCGCGGCCAGTTCGTCGCCGGGCGACAGCACGCCGCGAAACACCAGCGTTTCCACCAGGGGGGCAAGGCTCATCCCGCCAACCACGGTGCCGTGCCCGTGGCGGACCTCGACGATATCCAGCGTGGCGAGGGTGCGGATCGCCTCGCGCACGGATGAGCGCGAGACGCCCAGTTCGTGGCACAGTTCCGCCTCGGTCGGGATGCCGTCGCCCGGACGCAGCCCGTTGCGCAGGATCAGCCGCTTGATCTGTTCGGCGGTCGTCGTGCGCCGCATCCGCGCTTCCCCGTCCATCGCATCGATCCGCTGGTTCATGGCTGCATATTCCCCTGTGTCTGCCCCATCACAAGAGGGTTGCGCGGGTGCTGACAAGCCGATAAAGAGACATCAGACGTCTTATGTCAAGTTGGAGGAGCAACTATGCGCAGCAAGAAGTTTGGCGTGTCGCGCAGGGCATTATGCCTTGCCGCCGGTGCCATTGCCTCGACCTGGGTGCTGGGGGGAAGCCCGGTCATGGCACAGGGGGCTGATACCAACCCCGATGCCACCATTCAGGCCGCAATCGCTTACGGTCTTTCGGGAACGTTCGATCCGCTCAACGCCTCGGGCGCGGTGACGCTGGGTGTCAACTGGCATGTGTTCGAGGCTCTGGTGGATCTCGACCCGGTGACGCGCGAACCCTATGCCGCGCTTGCTGCCGAAATGCCGGTCAGCGAAGACGGGCTGAGCTATACCATCAAGCTGCGTGACGGGGCCGTGTTCCATAACGGCGATCCGGTGACGGCTGATGACGTGGTTTACAGCTTCAACCGCGTTCTGGACCCCGATTCCAAGTCGCTGTTCCGGTCCTTCGTATCCTTTATCGACAATGTAGAGGCGGTATCCGACGATACCGTCAGGATCACCACGAAATTCCCCTTCTCGCTGTTCAACGAACGTCTTGGCTCGGTCAAGATCGTGCCGCGTGCGGTGGTGGAAGCCGATGGCGATGCCTTCGGTCAGCAGCCGGTCGGTTCCGGCCCCTATAAGCTGATTTCGGCCGTGCCCGAGGCCGAGATCGTTTTTGAACGTAACGACGCCTATACCGGCCCGCGTCCCGCGCTGGCAAAGGATATGGTCTGGAACCTGATCGCCGATCCGACCGCGCGGGTGAATGCGCTGTCGTCGGGCACGGTCATGGCGATCGAGGACGTGCCCTATATCGACGCCGACGCCGTGGCCGCCCTGGCGACGCTGGAAAAAGCGCAATCCTTCGGGTTGCTGTTTGCGATGTTCAACACGCAGGCTGAACCCTTCGATGACCTGCGCGTGCGTCAGGCGTTCTTCTATGCGCTGGATATGGACAAGATCATCGGCACCGGGATGCTGGGCAATGCGACGGCGGCGAGTTCCTTCCTGCCCCAGAACCACCCGAACTATCACCGTGCGTCGACCGTCTATACCCATGATCCCGACAAGGCCCGCGCCCTTCTGGCCGAGGCAGGCACGCCCAGCCTCGATATCACGCTGATGAGCACGGATCACGGCTGGGTCAAGGATGTGGCGCCCATCGTCAAGGAATCGCTTGATCAGGTGGGCTTCAACACGACGCTGGATATCGGCCAGTCGGGCGGGCAATATGCCAAGGTCGATAAGGGCGAGATGCAGGTCATGATCGCGCCGGGCGATCCTTCGGTCTTCGGCAATGATCCCGACATTCTGATGCAATGGTGGTATGGTGATAACGTCTGGCCCAAGACGCGCTATAACTGGGCTGACAGCGACGAATATGAGCAGTTGACCGGTATTCTGGATGAGGCCCTGCGCCTGACCGGCGACGAGCAGCAGCAGAAATGGAACGAGGCTTTCGACCTTCTGTCGGAACAGGTGCCGCTTTACCCGCTGTTCCACCGGCAGCTGCCGACCGCATGGGATGCCGACCAGCTTGAAGGTTTCGCCCCCGTGCCGACCACCGGCCTGTCCTTCCTGGGCACCGGCGTCAGGAACTGATGCCTCTGGCACCGGCTGCCTTGCTGCGGCCGGTGCCCTTCCTTTCGGCGGGGCGCGCGCCGGAAAGCCGTCAAACACGAGGGTCAACCCATGTCGAACGTGCTGAGCCTGATCGGCCGCCGGCTGGTGCAACTGCCGGTCATGGTCCTTGGGATCACCTTTCTGGTCTTTTTCGTGATGTCCTTTTCGAAGGTCGATCCCGCGATCACGGCATTGGGCGAGGGGGCCTCGGTCGAGGCGCGGCAGGAATATCGCACGGCCCATGGTCTGGATGATCCGCTGCTGGTGCGTTACGCAAGCTTCCTGTCGGGGCTGGCGCGGCTGGATCTGGGCACATATTCGGCCCGGCAGCTTCCCGTCATGGACGAGGTGGCGCGCGCCTTTCCGATCACGCTGCAACTGACCTTTCTGGGGCTGATCATCGCGGTGACGTTTTCGCTGCTGCTTGGCGTGCTGGCGGCGATCTATCGCGACCGCTGGCCCGATCAGGTGATCCGGCTTGTCTCGATCACATCGCTGTCCACGCCGTCCTTCTGGCTGGCCATCCTGCTGATCCAGCTTCTGGGCAACCGCGTGGGGGTGTTTTCGCTGCTGCCGACCTCGGGGCGGCTGCCGGCGATGAGCGATGACTTCACGGGCTGGTTCCTGCGCATGCTGCTGCCCGCGATCGCGCTGGCGGTGCCGGTGATCGGGCAATTGTCGCGGGTCGTGCGCACCTCGATGGTCGAGGAACTCGACCGCGACTATGTGCGCACCGCGCTGGGCGCAGGCATCCCCCGCCGCGTGGTGG
>JAUNTV010000037.1 GCA_030538515.1 Paracoccus sp. (in: a-proteobacteria) | reverse complement strand
CCGAAAGGGGAATCCCCTTTCGATTCAGACAAAGACTGAGATGCTCTAGCGGCGCGCCTGAATCCAGCCGCCACCCAGAACCCGCGTGCCCTCGGTCTCATAGAAAACGCAGGCCTGTCCGGGGCTTACGCCTTCTTCCGGGTCCAGAAGCTCAACCTCGGCGCTGCGCGGTCCGGTCGGGCGCAGGATCGCCGCGCGGGGCGGCCGGGTCGAACGGATGCGCACCGCGATCTCGTGCGCGGGGGTGGCCTCAAACGCGCCGGGACCGATCCAGTTGACCTCGGCCACCGGCACGATTCGCGTCGACAGCGCCTCACGCGGACCGACGATGACGTGGCGCGCCTCGGGGTCCAGGCGCACCACATAAAGCGGATCGCCCAGGCCCCCGATGCCAAGCCCGCGCCGCTGGCCGATGGTATAATGGATGACGCCCCGATGCGTGCCAAGCACGGTGCCGTCCATATCCACGATCTCGCCCGGGTCGGCCGCGCCGGGGCGCAGCTTTTCGATCACGGCTGCGTAATTGCCGTTGGGCACGAAGCAGATATCCTGACTGTCGGGCTTGTCGGCCACCGAAAGCCCGTATCGGGCCGCCAGCGCCCGCGTTTCGGCCTTGCTGTGCAGATGCCCAAGCGGGAAGCGCAGGAAATCAAGCTGTTCCTGCGTGGTCGAGAACAGGAAATAGCTTTGATCGCGCGCCGAATCAGCGGCCATATGCAGTTCCGCCCCCGCCGGGCCCATATGGCGCTGGATATAATGGCCGGTCGCCATGCAGTCGGCGTCCAGATCCTTCGCGGTTTCCAGCAGATCGCGGAATTTCACGCGCTCATTGCAGCGGATGCAGGGCACGGGCGTGGCGCCCGCCAGATAGGCATCGGCGAACTCATCGATCACCGATTCGCGGAATTTGTTTTCATAATCAAGGACGTAATGCGGAAAACCGATGCGTTCGGCCACGCGGCGCGCATCGTGGATATCCTGCCCCGCGCAGCAGGCCCCCTTCTTCGCCAAAGCCGCGCCGTGGTCGTATAGCTGCAAGGTCACGCCCACGACGTCATAGCCCTGATGGGCCAGATGCGCGGCCACGACCGAACTGTCGACGCCGCCCGACATGGCGACGACCACCCGCGTCTGCGCCGGAGATTTCGCAAAACCCAATGAATTCAGGCCTGTTTCTGGCCGGATCGCAGTCGTCATGGTCACGGAATATCCTTTCGGCCGCGTCATCGCAGCCATGATTTGCTGAAAATTATAGGAATTTTCCCGCGCGTCTCAAGGGGCGGCTTCACGGGCGGTTAAATTCTCTGTGGCAGGAAGGCACCAGAAAGGAGGTGCATCATGTATCTGCGAAAATCCCGGGGGCGGCGCGCCGTGACCCTGCCCGATGGCTCTGTCCTGTCGCTGGCCGACCTGCCGGCACCGGTGACGCGATGGGTGGCCAGCAGGAAAGCCATTGTTGTCAACGCGGTGCGCTATGGCCTGCTGAACCGGGCCGAGGCCATCGCGCGCTACGGGCTTTCAGAGGAAGAGCTTGATCACTGGTGCGCCACGGTCGAAACCCATGGAATACGCGCCTTGCGGGTCACGGCGATTCAGCAGATAAAACAATCATAGGTTGCATTTTGCGGGATTATCGCCTTCAGTAACCGGATGTTAACACTTTGATCCGATTGTCACCCTTAGCGCGATAGTGAAAACGGGAACCGAGACATGCGTATACTTCTGGTTGAGGACGATCCAACGACCGCCCGCAGCATCGAAATGATGCTGACCCATGCGAATTACAATGTTTTCCTGACCGATATGGGCGAGGAAGGGATCGATCTGGCCAAGCTTTACGATTACGATCTGATCCTGCTGGATCTGGACCTGCCCGATATGCACGGGATGGAGGTGCTGCGCCAGATCCGGCTGTCGCGAATCGATACGCCGATTCTGATCCTCACCGGCTCGGACGATACCGAAAGCAAGCTGCGGGGCTTTGGCTTCGGCGCGGATGATTACATGACCAAGCCCTTCCACCGTGAAGAACTGGTGGCGCGTATCGCCGCGATCATCCGCCGCTCGAAGGGGCATAGCCAATCGGTGATCCGCACCGGCGATCTGGTGGTCAATCTCGATGCGCGCTCGGTCGAGGTGCATGGCAAGCCCGTCGGGCTGACCGGCAAGGAATATCAGATCCTTGAACTGCTCAGCCTGCGCAAGGGCACGACCCTGACTAAGGAAATGTTCCTGAACCACCTTTATGGCGGCATGGATGAGCCGGAATTGAAGATCATCGATGTCTTCATCTGCAAGCTGCGCAAAAAACTGGCCGAGGCCATGGACGGCGAAAACCATATCGAAACCGTTTGGGGGCGTGGCTATGTGCTGCGCGATCCGCAGCCCGCGCAGACCGAACGCATGGCGCTTGGTGCCTGACTGGCAAGGGGGAGCCGGGCGCATATGAAAACCCGACCTGCGCGCCACCTGTCGCATGGCGCCGCCGGGCGGGCCTGAAGCCGCCGCATGCGCCTGCTGACGTGCAGCGGATGACAGGCGCAAAATCCTTGCCTGGCCACCGGATGCACGCCGGGTGAAGGGCGTAAAAGCCGCGCGCTACGGGATGTGAGCCGGATGAAGGGCGAGAAAGCCAGGCAGGTCACCGGATGCATGCTGGGTGAAAGATGAAAAAACCGCGCCCAGAACTTGATGCAAGGCGGGTGACGGATGTGATGCCCGTGCCCTGATCCGGGGCATGAGCAACAGATACGAAGCCCACGCCACCACCTGATGCGATGGGCTTCTGACAGGGATGAAAGCCGCGCTGATGCCCCGTGGCTTTGGCGGCGCGGCATCTGGCTTCCCGCCTCGCGCCGGTCTATCACCCTTTGGGCGGGGCCCTGAACCGGTCCCCCGCATCACCACAAGGGGGACGCAGATGGCGGATATGGATCAAGACCGGCAAGCGCAGGACCAGACGGATTTGCTGAGCCTTCCCCCTGATCCCGGCGCATTGAGCAAGGATCAGGCCGCGGCGCGCATCGACGCCCTGTCAGCCCTTCTTGCACAGGCCAATATCGATTATCATCAGAATGATGCGCCGGTGATTACGGATGCGGACTATGACCGCGCGAAACGGGCGCTGATCACGCTGGAGGCGGCATTCCCCGCCCTGATCCGGCCCGACAGCCCAAGCGCGCAGGTCGGTGCCGCGCCCTCGGACGTTTTCGGCAAGATCACCCATGCGCAGCGGATGATGTCGCTGGCCAATGCCTTCGCGGATGCCGAGATCGATGAATTCACTGCCCGTTGCCGCAGCTTTCTGGGGCTTGCGGCGGATGCGGATCTTGATTTCACGGCCGAGCCGAAAATCGACGGGCTCTCGCTGTCCTTGCGCTACGAAGGGGGGCGGCTGGTGCAGGCGGCCACGCGCGGCGATGGCACGGTGGGCGAGAATGTCACCGCCAATGCGCTGACCATCCCCGATATCCCCCATCGCCTTGCCGGCGACCCGCCCGCGATCCTTGAGGTCCGGGGCGAGGTCTATATGGCGCATGCCGATTTCGCGGCGCTGAACGCGGGCGAGGGCGCGCGCATCTTCGCCAATCCGCGCAATGCCGCCGCCGGCTCGCTGCGCCAGCTTGACCCGGAAATCACCCGCGCGCGGCCACTGAAATTCTTCGCCTATGCCTGGGGGGAGCTAAGCGCGCCCCTGGCCGCGACCCAGTTCGGCGCGGTCGAAAGGCTGGCGGGTTTCGGCTTTCAGACCAACCCGCTGACCCGGCTTTGCCGCACCACCGCCGAGATGATCGCCACATGGCAACAGATCGAGGCGCAGCGTTCCAGCCTTGGCTATGATATCGACGGGGTGGTCTATAAGGTCAACGACCTTGCCCTTCAGGCCCGGCTTGGTTTTCGCTCGACCACGCCGCGTTGGGCGATCGCGCATAAATTCCCCGCCGAAACCGCCTGGACACGGCTTGTCGGCATCGAAATCCAGGTGGGCCGGACCGGTGCGCTTTCGCCCGTCGCGCGCCTTGTTCCGGTGACGGTGGGGGGGGTGACGGTCTCGAACGCCACGCTTCATAACGAAGATTACATCGCCGGTATCAACGCCATGGGCGAGCGCGTGCGCGACACCGATTTCCGCATCGGCGATTGGGTCAAGGTCTACCGCGCGGGCGATGTGATCCCCAAGCTGGCCGAGGTGGACGAGGGCAAGCGCAGCGGCACCGAACGGCCCTTCATCTTCCCCGAGACCTGCCCCGAATGCGGCTCTGACGCGATCCGCGAGCCGGGTGATGCCGTGCGCCGCTGCACGGGCGGGCTGATCTGCCCCGCGCAGGCAATCGAAAAACTGAAACATTTCGTCAGCCGGGGGGCTTTCGACATCGAAGGGCTTGGCGCGAAACAGATCGAAGCGTTCTACCGCGACACCACCCTGCCGATCCGCACGCCCGCCGATATCTTCACGCTGCGCGAGCGCGACAGCGCCGCGCTGAGCCGGCTGAAGAACCGCGACGGCTGGGGCGAAACCTCGGCGCGCAATCTTTTCGACGCCATCGACGCGCGCCGCATCATCCCGCTGGCGCGGCTGATCTATGCGCTTGGTATCCGCCATGTGGGCGAAGGCGCGGCGTCGGATCTGGCGCGCTATTTCATCGGCTGGAATCACCTGCTGGCCACGGTCACGGCCGCCATCCCCGCCGCCGAGCGTCACCTGCAAGCCGATGAGGCCGTGCTTCACGAACGCACCCTTGCCGCCGCCGAGGGGCGGCGCGCGCGGATATCGGCCACGCGCGATGCGGTCATGGATCAGGCGCCCGAACTGCCCGCCGCCGCGCGGGCGGCTTATGACGAACTGACCTCGATCGACGGGATCGGCGCGGTGGTGGCGCAATCGCTTTGCACGACCTTCGCGCAGGCGCGCGAGCGGGCCTCGATCGACGCGCTCGTGGCGCAACTGCGGATCGAAGATGCGCAGCCCCCCGCCAGCACAAGCCCCGTTGCCGGCAAGACGGTGGTGTTCACCGGCACGCTCAGCAAGATGACGCGGGCCGAGGCCAAGGCCCGGGCCGAGGCGCTTGGCGCGAAGGTGGCCGGCTCGGTCTCGGCGAAAACCGACATTCTGGTGGCGGGGCCGGGCGCGGGGTCCAAGGCCACGAAGGCCGCCGAACTGGGTGTCCAGGTGATTGACGAGGACGCATGGCTGACCCTGATCGGATAGCGCCCACAGGCCGCCCCCCGGTTCTGTTCCCGCTTTTCGCCGAAATCCGGACCCTGCCCGGCATCGGCCCGAAATCGTCGGAATCGCTGGCGAATATGCAGATCACGCGCCCGCGCGACCTGATCTTCACGCTGCCATCCGGGGGTATCCTGCGCCGGACGGTGGCGCGGCTGGCCGATCTTGCCCCGCCTGAAATCGCCATCGTGACCGTGACCGTGACCCGCCATATCCCCCCCTCGGCGCGCAAGCGGCCTTACCGGGTGATCTGTTCGGACGGGGCGGCGGATCTGGTTCTGGTGTTCTTCCATCCCCGCCGCGACTGGCTGGAAAAGCAGCTTCCGGTGGGTGAGCGGCGCATCATCTCGGGCAAGGTCGAGCTTTTCGACGGCGTGGCTCAGATCGTCCACCCCGATCATATCCTTCCCGATAACAGTGACTTGCCAGCGGAATATGAACCCGTCTACCCGCTTAGCGCCGGGCTGAGCGAACGCGTGATGGAAAAGGCGGTGGCGGCTGCGCTGACCCGCGCGCCCGATCTGTCCGAATGGATCGATCCGGGCGTGATGACGCGCGAGGGCTGGCCGGGCTGGCATGATGCGCTGGCGCAGGCCCATGCGCCCCGTGGCCCCGCCGATCTGGCCCCGACCGTGCCCGCGCGGGCCCGGCTGGCCTATGATGAGCTTTTCGCCCATCAGGTCACGCTGGCCCTTGCCCGGCGTCAGCACCGGCGCGGCAAGGGGCGCGCCTCGGCGGGGGACGGGGGGCTGCGCGCGCGCGTTCTGGCCAGCCTGCCATGGCCGCCGACCGGCGCGCAGACCCGTGCCGTGGCCGAAATCGCGGGGGATATGGCATCGCAGGGGCGCATGAACCGGCTGCTTCAGGGCGATGTCGGGGCGGGGAAAACGCTGGTGGCCATGCTGGCCCTGCTGATCGCGGTGGAAGCGGGCGGGCAGGGCGTTCTGATGGCCCCGACCGAGATCCTCGCCCGTCAGCATCTGCGCGCGCTGATGCCCCTGGCCGGGGCTGCGGGCATCAGGATCGAGGCGCTGACCGGCCGCGACAAGGGCGATGCGCGCGCCAATATCCTGACCGATCTGGCGGAAGGCCGCATTGATATCCTTGTCGGCACCCATGCGGTGTTCCAGGACGAGGTGCGCTTCCACGACCTGCGCCTTGCCGTGATCGACGAACAGCACCGTTTCGGCGTGGCGCAGCGCCTGAAGCTGGCCGCCAAGGGCGAGACCGCGCCGCCCGACGTGCTGGTGATGACCGCCACGCCCATTCCGCGCAGCCTGGCGCTGTCGCAATATGGCGATCTGGATCTTTCGGTGCTGGATGAAAAGCCGCCCGGCCGCAAGCCGATCACCACGGTTCTGCTGAATGAGGACCGCATGGATGAGGTGGTCGACCGCATTGGCCGCGCCATTCAGGGCGGTGCGCGGGCCTATTGGGTCTGCCCTCTGGTCGAGGAATCCGAGCTGTCCGCGCTGACCGCCGCCGAGGCGCGGTTTTCGGTGCTGCGCGCGCGTTTCGGCGATGCCGTGCGCCTGATCCATGGCCAGATGCCCGGCGATGAACGCGACGCGGCCATGGCTGATTTCGCGGCCGGGCGGGCGCAGATCCTTGTGGCGACCACGGTGATCGAGGTGGGCGTGGACGTGCCCGAGGCCTCGATCATGGTCATCGAACATGCTGAAAGTTTCGGGCTGGCGCAGCTTCACCAGCTGCGCGGGCGGGTCGGGCGCGGGGCGGCGGCGTCAAGCTGCGTGCTGATCTACCGCGCGCCGCTGACCCCCAATGGCCGTCAGCGGCTTGAGACGCTGCGCGAGACCGAGGACGGCTTCCGGCTGGCCGAGGTCGATCTGGCCATGCGCGGCGCGGGCGATCTGATCGGCACCGCGCAATCGGGGCTGCCGCGTTTCCGCATCGCCGATCTGGAACGTCAGGCCGGGTTGATGCAGCTTGCCCAATCCGACGCCCGCGCCTTTCTGGAACGCGATCCCCTTATGGAAAGCGAACGCGGTCGCGCGGTCAGGACGCTACTGTGGCTGATGGAGCAGGATCAGGCGATCCGGCTGATCAAGACGGGTTAACCTTAAGACAGGTTAAAATGTTCTTAAAAAGTTCTTGCGCGACTCGGCTGAATGTGAGAACAAAGGGGCAACTCGTAGGGAGATTGCCATGACTGAAGCCGTCCGATCCGTTCTCAGCGCCGAACATGCCCCGATCCGTGATCTTCTGGGTGATGCGCTTGGCGTGCTGGCGATTTCCGCTGGCATGACCGGGCTTCTGTGGCTTCCTGCGATCCTGTCTGCCTGACCTGATCCGCTGCGGTCGTCCCCGGCCCCGGTTCAGTGCCTTGCGGGTGGTCTGGCATCTTGCCAGCCACCCGCTTTTTTATGGCCGCATTGCCGGATCGGTCGCGATGGCCTAGGCTTGGGGCAAAACGCGACACGGGGGACGACATGAAGCCATGCAGGATCAACCTGGCCCTTCAGGGTGGCGGCGCGCATGGCGCCTTTACCTGGGGGGTGCTCGACCGGCTTCTGGACGAGGACTGGCTGGAATTCGCCGCGATCAGCGGCACCTCGGCGGGGGCGCTGAACGGGGCGGCGATGCAGGCGGGGCTGGCGCTTGGCGGGGCCGCCGGGCGGGACGCCGCGCGCAGGAACCTGGCGCATATCTGGCATGAGATCAGCGCCGTCAGCGATTCGCGTCTGGTGCGCTGGCTGCATTCCTTCTTTCCCGCCCCGCGCGCCATGCAGCGCGTGACCGAGATGTTCTCGCCCTTCGCCTGGTATGAGAACCTGACCCGGCTGTTCAGCCCCTATGATTACGGGCCCTATTACAGCAACCCGCTGGCGGCCATTCTGAAAACCCTGCCTTATCCGTGTCTTGGGGCGGAAAGTTCGACGCGGATCTTCGTGAATGCGACCAATCTGCGCACCGGTCTGGCGCGTGTTTTCGCCGATGCCGAGGTCACGCCCAAGGCGGTGATGGCCTCGGCCTGCCTGCCCACCATCTACCGCGCGGTCGAAATCCACGACCCGCGCAGCGGCAGGATGGAAGCCTATTGGGACGGGGGCTATTCGGGAAACCCCTCGCTCTGGCCGCTTTATGCGCCGGAACTGCCGCGTGATATCGTGATCGTGAATATCAACCCGATGCGCCGCGATGAGGTGCCGCATTCACCCTCGGCCATTGCGGATCGGGTGAATGAGGTCAGTTTCAACGCCGCGCTTCTGTCGGAACTGCGGGCGATCAATTTCGTGAAGCGGCTTCATGACGAAGGCCGGCTGAGCGGCGGGCGGGTGATGAAGAACGTGCTGGTCCATATGATCATGGATGACACGCTGATGACCGATCTCAGCGCGCGCAGCAAGGTGATGCCCGACCCCGGCATGATCGGGCGCATGTTCAGTGCCGGGCGCGTGGCGGCGGACCGCTTTCTGGACGATCACGCCGATGATCTGGGCAAGCGCGATTCGACCGATCTGTCATCGATCTTTCTGCCGCCGATCGCAGGACGATAACCCCCGGCCCAGGCGGGCGGGCGCGAAAGGCAAGCCCCCCGTCATCCCGCGTCATCCCGCGTCCCGCAATGCCGCCAGTTCCACCGCGATCTGCGCGCCGAGCCGGGCGTTCGACAGCACAAGCGCGATATTGGCCTGTAACGAGCGCCCTCCGGTCAGTTCGAAGATGCGTTGCAGCAGATAGGGCGTGACCGCCTTGGCGCTGATGCGGTGGCGGGCGGCGTCTTGCAGGGCCTGTTCGACGATGGGCGCGATCTCGGCGCGGGGGATCTCGGCCTCGGGGGGGATCGGGTTGGTGACAAGCTGACCGCCGGGGATGCCAAGCGCGCGGCGGCGGGCGGCGGCAAGGGCGATGGTGCGGGGATCATCCATGCGCAAGGGCGCACGCAGCCCGCTTTCGCGCGACCAGAAGGCAGGAAGCTGGTCCTGCCCGTAAGCGATCACCGGCACGCCCAGGGTTTCCAGCACCTCCAGCGTCTTGGGCAGATCGAGGATCGCCTTGGCCCCCGCCGAGACCACCGTAACCGGCGCTTGCGCCAGTTCGTGAAGATCCGCCGAGATATCGAAGCTGAGTTCCGCGCCGCGATGAACCCCCCCGATCCCACCGGTCGCGAATACGCCGATCCCGGCCAGCCGCGCGCAGATCATCGTTGCCGCAACCGTTGTGGCCCCGGTGCGGCCAAGCGCCAGACAGGCGGCCAGATCGGCGCGGGAAAGCTTCATCACCTGCGATTGCGGGGTCTGCGCCAGCGCCTCCATGGCCGCATCGTCCAGCCCGATCCTGATGCGCCCGTCCATCACCGCGATGGTGGCGGGGGTGGCACCATGGGCGCGGATCTCGGCCTCGACCTTGCGGGCCATTTCCAGGTTCTGGGGAAAGGGCATGCCATGGGTGATGATGGTCGATTCCAAGGCCACCACGGGCGCGGATCGCGCAAGGGCGGCGGCGATTTCCGGGGTGGTGTCGAAAGTCTGGGTCATGGCATGTCCTTTCCCGATACATGGGCAGCGGCGGCAAGGGTGGCTTTTGACAGTGCCTCGGCGCGCGATGCGCCGGCACGTTCGGCGGCCAGATGGGCGGCAAGGAAGCAGTCGCCCGCGCCGGTCACGCGGGCAATGGTGATGCGCGGCGGGCGGGTCGAGATGACACCCGCGCGGGCGCATCCCTCGGCCACCAGATCGCCGCCATCGGTGACGACGACCCGGCTCATGCCAAGGGTCAGCATGGCCTCGGCGGCGGCGGCGGCATCGGGCAGGGGGCTGGCGGCCAGAACCTCGGCCTCGTAGCGGTTCAGATAGAAGCAGCCCTGCGCGGCACCGATCAGCGGGGCCAGCCGCTCGGCCTTGCCGGGGCTGGCGGGCACGATGCGCAGATCAGCCGTCGCAAGCGCGGGCTCGACCGCGATACGGGCAAGCTGATCGGTGGTCAGATTGCCGTCGATCACCGCCACGCCCCGCCATGGCCGCCCGGCTGAGGCCAGCCTGCCGTCGCGGATCGGTGCAAGGATCAGATCGCCCGCTTCCTCAAGCGAATGGGCATCGGCAATGGCGGCGATCAGCCCGTTGATATCCTCGATCGCCATATAGACATCGGTGGGGCCGCCGTCACGGCACAGGTAATCGGTCATCACGCCTTTGGCCGCGACGGCGGCGATCAGCGCCTCGCCCTCGCTGTCGCGCCCGACGGCGGACAGGATCGCCGGGGTCATCCGCCAACGCGCAAGCGACAGCGCCACGTTCAGCGCCACGCCGCCCGGAATATGGCGGATGCGTCCGGGCAGATCGGCGCCCTGCGCCATCGCGCGCGGGCTTTTGCCGATCACATCCCAGAGCATCGCCCCGATGCACAGAATATCCGCCCTTGCGCTCATCCGGCCATCCCTTCGCCCGCAAGTGTCACGCCCGGAAGCGGGCTTTGCAACCCCATCAGGGGGCCGCAGGGCTTGCGGGGATCAGCCGCGTGACCCCCACCGCCGCCGCCCGCGCAAGCGCCGGATCAAGCGACATGGTGATATATTCCCCCCGCCGCCACCGCACCGAAAGATCGTCGTAATGGCGCGAGAACACATGACCCGACTGCCCGGTCGAGACGATATAGACCGAGCTGTCGGGATCGGCGAGATCGTAAATCGCGCGGTAGCCGGCCCCCGCCACCGCGCGCCATGGATCAGGCGGGGCGGCGCGGGTCGGCGCGCGGGCGAGCGTGAAATCACCGCCCGAGAGCGACTGGCGGATATTCGCGATCCAGCCAAGCCGGGGCAGGGCGCCGAAATAGGGGCTTTGATGGACGGCCTCATGCGCATCGCCCCACCGCCAGCTAGTCACGTCCGGGCCGAACCGCGCGCTCAGATCCAGAATGGCGGCGTCAAGCGCCTGCCGCGCGATCATGGTGCAGGTCTCGATCGGGGCGGATTGGCGGATATCGCACCACTCGGCCGCGCCGCCGCGATTGCGATAGACGCGCTCGATAAAGCTGGGCGAGATGCGGATGATATCGTCGGCGAGCGGGCCCAGCTCATCGCGGATCAACCGGTCCTGAAGCGCGCCCATCCATGCGGCATAGATCAGCGGCTCCGGCAGATGTTCGTTCATCGCGCCGTCCCACTCGGCCAGAAGCGTCAGCGCATCCTGCCGCTGCCGCTCGGGTGTGCCGATCGCGGCGGGCTCGTCGGTGAACCACAGATCGGCGCCGACCAGAGGCAGCAAGGCGCGCGCAGCCGGGCTCACGATGTCGAGCTGGATCTCCGTCAGGCTGTCGCGCGTGTGGATCTCGCGGCCGGCCAGCAGCGCCTCCATCCGCCCGGCGCGGAGCGGGTCGTCCCCGCCCCGCAGCGCGCCGGCCCCGCTTGCGCCGGTCGCAAAGGCGATCCCGTCATCGCTGGCCGGAGCGGCGCCCTCGGGCGCGGGAGCGGTGCCGCGCCAGCGATTTTCGGCCCGCCAGCCGGGCACGGGCAGGCGCCCGCCGCTTTGGTGGTTCTCGGCCCGCAGCGGGACATGGCCGATCACCTCCTGCGCGATCCCGCCCTGATCGGCGAGCGTCAGCACCATGGCGGGCGCGACCATCGCGCGCCCTGCGCGCAGCGCGCCCTCCCGGTCCTGCGCCGTCATGATCCCCAAAAGCGCGCTCATCGAGCGGTCATCCTCGGCCAGACCCGTCCAGCCGAGCGCTGCGACATGGCCCAAGGGCGTCACCGCTCCAATGCCCGGAAAACTGCCGATCAGCGGCCCGTTCTGGGTCCGGTGGAGCGAGATCGTGCGCCCCTCACCCCCCTCGACACGGATGATCTCCCGGCGCGAGGTGAAATCGTCCCAGCCGCGCGTGCCGCGATAGCGCGTCGCATCGCCCGGCTGGACCTCTTCGAGAAAGATATCGGCATCGTCGATCTGCGCCGGAACCAACCCCCAGCCCATCGCGCCCCCGCGGCCCGACAGCATCACCGGCATACCGGGGATCGTGGCGCCGATCACATCGCCGCCCTCAAGCGACAGCCGCGCGAGATAGAAGAGCCCCGGCGCGGTCAGCGGCATATGCAGATCCGCCGCCAGCAACGCCCCGCCCGCCGCCGTCCGGTCTGGGGCGGCCGCTGCCAAATTGCCGCCACCGCCCCGAAACGGCATCATGAACCCGGCGAGCCCCCGGTCCCAATCGGCGCCGATATTGGCGCGGTCGGGCGCGTTCATCCGGGCACTCGGAAAGAGGCTCGCATAATCCGGCAAGGCCGGCTCACCCAGCCGCGCGGTCAGATCATGCCCGCGCCCCGGCTCGGCGATCGAGAGCCGCGCGCGCATGATCTCGGCGCCCGGCTGATCGCTGACCGAGGCCGCGTAAAGCTTCAGAATCGCGATGGAATCGGCCGGGCGCCAATAAGAGATCTCGCCGGGCGCGATGAAAAACTCGGGCGCGCCGCGACCAAGCGCGCCTTCATTCACGATCTCGATCCAGCGGTTCACCCCTGCCGAATAAGCCGCAAGCGCGGCCTGCGTCGCCTCGTCCTGCACCGCAGCCGAGGCGCTTGCCGCGCGATATAGCTCGAGCCGGCGGGCGATCTCGTCGGCGGGGACCGCGCGCTCGCCGTAAAGCTCGGCCAGCCGGCCCTGCGCGGCGCGGCGCAGCGTCGTCATCTGAAAAAGCCGGTCCTGCGCATGGGCCAGCCCAAGCGCAAAGAACGCGTCCGCATCACTTTGCGCGAAAATATGCGGCACGTTTTCCGTCGTGCGCACGATCTCGACCGGCGCCGTGATCCCCGCCGCGCGGTAAGCGGCGTTGTAATCAGGGACCGAGCGGACCGCGAAATACCACGCCAGCACAGAGGCCACGACGACAAGGGCGATCATGCCGACCGTCACCCGCAGCAGCCAGCGGAAAATCTTGAGCATCGGCGCCTTCGGTCCCTTAATCATTCTTGCCCGGCTTGACGCGTGGCGCCGCCGATGAAAATCATTGCTGTGTATGATAGGCGGAAATTTCTTTCAACGCGGTTAACGCGGCACGGCAGCGAGGGGGACAAAATGGCAAGGATCGCATTTCTGGGGCTGGGCGTCATGGGCTATCCGATGGCGGCGCATCTGCAAGCCGCCGGGCACGAGGTGACGGTCTATAACCGCAGCCCCGAGAAGGCCCGCGCTTGGGTTGCGCAACATGGCGGGCACAGCGCCAGAACCCCGCGTGCGGCCGCTCAGGGGGCCGAGTTCGTCATGGCCTGCGTCGGCAATGACGACGATCTGCGCAGCGTCTGCCTCGGAGATGAGGGCGCCTTTGCCGGCATGGCGCAGGGCAGCGTCTTTGTCGATCACACCACCGTCTCGGCCAGCGTCACGCGCGAGATGGCGACGGCCGCCGGGGCGCGCGGCGCGGCCTTTGTCGATGCGCCGGTCTCGGGCGGGCAGGCGGGGGCCGAGAACGGGCAGCTTTCCGTGATGTGCGGCGGCGCCGAGGGCGATTTCGACCGCGCCGCGCCGATCATCGACGCCTATGCCAAGATCTGCCGGCTGATGGGCCCGGTCGGGGCCGGCCAGATCACCAAGATGTGCAACCAGATCGCGATCGCGGGGCTGGTTCAGGGCCTGTCGGAATCGCTCAACTTCGCGCAGAAGGCCGGGCTCGATACCGAAGCCGTGGTCGAGGTCATCAGCCAGGGCGCGGCCGGAAGCTGGCAGATGCAGAACCGCCACAAGACGATGGCGGCGGGCGAGTTCGAACACGGCTTCGCCGTCGACTGGATGCGCAAGGATCTCGGCATCTGCCTCGCCGCCGGGAACGAGATCGGCGCGAGCCTGCCGGTCACCGCACTGGTCGATCAGTTCTACAAGGACGTGCAGGCGATGGGCGGCGGGCGTTGGGACACCTCGGCCCTGATCGCGCGGCTTCGGGCGCTCGACAAAGGCTGACGGCGCTTCTTCTGCGCCCAAATACTCACCGGCGCGCTATCGCAGCCGCGCGCCGCTTTCGTCAAAGCGAAACACCCGCGCCGGATCGGGCGTCAGCCAGACCGCCCCGCCCACGTCGAAATCATGCTCGCCGAAAAGCCGCACCGTCAGCAGACCGTGAGCGGCGGTGTGCACGTAAACCAGCGTCTCCCCGCCCAGCCGCTCAAGATGCGAGACGGTGCCCTCGATCTGCCCCTCCACCGCCGAGACCGCCAGATGCTCGGGCCGCACGCCGATCTGGGCGGCACGCTCGCCCATCGCCTCGCCGCGAAGGAAATTCATCTGCGGGCTGCCGATGAAACCCGCGACAAACGTGTTCGCGGGATCGTTGTAAAGCGCCATCGGCGCGCCCTGC
>JAUNTV010000435.1 GCA_030538515.1 Paracoccus sp. (in: a-proteobacteria) | reverse complement strand
GATTGGCCAGCACCTGCGTGCCCCATTGCCCGTTGGTCATCACGAAAACGATGTCGAACACCTTCAGCACGGTAATCGTGATCGTCGTCCAGACCACGGCGATCGTGCCCCAGATCTGCGGCACCTTGATCCTGAAGAATATCTGCCAGGCGCTGGCGCCGTCCAGCACGGCGGCTTCTATGGTTTCCTCGGGGATGCCGCGAAGGGCTGCGGACAGGATCACCATGGCGAAACCGGTCTGAATCCAGACCAGCACGATCATCAGGAAGAAACTGTTCCATGGCTGCAAGGTCAGCCATGTCTGCGCGGTGCCGCCAAGCCCCTGCACGACGGCGTTCAGAAGGCCGATCTGCTCGGTCCCCGGCTCGCGGTATTCATAGATGAATTTCCAGATCACGCCCGCGCCGACAAAGGAAATCGCCATCGGCATGAAGATCAGCGACTTGCCGATATTGCCCCAACGCAGCCGGTCGGTCAGTTGCGCGGCCAGAAGGCCGAAAGCGGTGGCCAATGCGGGCACCACCAGAAGCCAGAGGAAATTGTTCATCAGCGATTCGCGGAACTTCGCATCCCCGCCAAGCCAGTGGTAATTGTCGAAACCCACGAAGCGGGTGCCGGCGCTGTTATGCAGCGACAGCCAAAGGGAGTTGATGACCGGATAGACCAGATAGACGCCCAGAAACAGGATGGCCGGGCCAAGAAACAGCCATGGCCGGATGGTCGCGGCGCGCCGGATATTGTCGCCAGCCTCTGGGCCATGGGACGGATAAATCTGGTCGAGCACGAAATTCGAACCCCAGAACCACGCGAAGCAGCCCAGAACGCCAACCGCGATCGTGGCGGTCGCCAGCAATAACAGCTCCATTCCCGTCTCCCCCCTTGACCGATGCGGCCGGCCCGAGGAAGCCCCGGGCCGGTCAGCATCTTATTTCAGCGTATCCCAGGTCGCCTGAATGGCATCGGCCGTCTGCTGCGCCGATTTGCCGCCGACGAAATCCATCATGCCGGTCCAGAAGAAGCCGGTCCCGATGGCGGCGGGCATCAGATCCGATGCGTCGAAGCGGAAGGTGTCCGCATTCAGCAAAAGATCGCTCATGCGGCGCGCCGTTTCATCGCCGTAGACGTCGGAATTGACGCCCTTGTGGGGGGTGACGAAGCCGGTCTGCGCCATCCAGATCTCATGCGCGATGGGGGTTTGCAGGAATTCGATGAAAGCCAGCGCCGCCGGATTGTCGCGCATCAGCGCAAACATCGTGCCGCCGCCCAGAACCGGCTGGCCCAGAGACCCGTCCGCAGGGGCCGGGAAGTAGAAGAAATCCGCATCCTCGCCGATCACCGCGCCATCGGGGAAGAAGGTCGGGATGAAGCTGGCCTGCCGGTGCATGTAGCAATCGGGCGGGCTGCCGAACAGGCCCTTGGGACTGTCGCGGAAATCCGTCGCCGAGACCGAGGCCACCCCGCCCGCCACGAAATCGGGGTTCTTGGCGAACCAGCCGAAGGCGTCGATGGCCTCTACGACCTTGGGATCATTGAAGGGCAGTTCGTTCGATATCCAGTTGTCGTAATCCTCGGGCGTGTTGATGCGCAGCATCAGATCCTCGACCCAATCGGTCGCGGGCCAGCCCGTCGCCCCGCCAGAACCCAGCCCGATACACCACGGCTTTTCGCCATCCGCCGCGATCTGTTCGGTCAGGCTGCGCAGATCCTCCAGCGTTTCGGGGGGTTCATAGCCCATATCCTCAAAGTTTTCGGGCACATACCAGACAAGCGACTTCATATCCGCCTTATAGGGGAAAGCGTAAAGATGATCCTGCCCGTCCGGGCCGGCATAGGTGGCCATATCGGCCCAGACCTCGCCCGAGGCA
>JAUNTV010000434.1 GCA_030538515.1 Paracoccus sp. (in: a-proteobacteria) | reverse complement strand
GCGCGGGGCGCGCAAAGACGCGAAAGACCGCGGCGCTTGCGCCCCGAACCAGACAGGCAGGCGTTTTCCTGTGCCATATGAGCCGCTTGACGTATTCTCAAAACCACTCGGCGTCGGGCAAGGAAATGCGGGTGTTTCGGGCGCCGCAGGCGGCGGCCATGGCAAACTCTCGTTGACAGAAGCGCGCCGATCAGAAATGCCGGGCGGTATCCCACCGCATCCAAGACCATGCTGACGCCCAAGATCCTGACCACGCTGAAAACCTATGACCGCCATCAGTTCATGGCCGATCTTTTCGCGGGGATCACCGTGGCCATGGTGGCCTTGCCGCTGAGCCTTGCCATCGCCATCGCCTCGGGGGCGGAACCCGGCACGGGGCTGATCACGGCCATCGTCGCGGGCTTTCTGATCTCGGCGCTTGGCGGCAGCCGGGTGCAGATCGGCGGGCCGACGGGGGCTTTCATCGTCGTGGTTTACGGGGTGATCGCGGCGCATGGCTATGACGGGCTGGTGCTGGCGACCTTCATGGCGGGGTTCATCCTGCTGGCGGCGGGGGTTTTGCGCGCGGGGCGGCTGGTGGCCCATGTGCCGGCCTCGGTCGTCGAGGGGTTCACGATCGGCATCGCCGTGATCATCGCCACCAGTCAGATCAAGGATTTTCTGGGCCTGTCGCTGGATCACCAGCCGGCCGAGTTTCTGGAAAAGCTGCCCGCGCTCTGGGCGGCGCGGGGCAGTTTCAATGCGGCGGCTTTTGGCGTGGCGCTGCTGGCAATGGGGCTGATCATCGGGTTGCGACGCGCGGCCCCGCGTCTGCCGGGGCTGATCGTGGCGGTGGCGCTGGCATCGGGGCTGGTCGCGCTGCTGGGGCTGGATGTCGATACGATACAGTCGCGCTTCGGCGATCTTCCCGACAGCCTGCCGCGCCCCGCGATCCCCGCGATCAGCGCGGCGCGGCTTTGGGAACTGCTGCCCTCGGCCCTTGTGATCGCCTTTCTGGCGGGGATCGAATCGCTGCTTTCGGCCATGGTTGCGGATCGCATGATCGGCGGGCGGCACCGTCCCGATGCCGAACTGACCGCGCAGGGCAGCGCCAATATCGCCTCGGCCCTGTTCGGGGGGCTGCCCGCCACCGGTGCCATCGCGCGCACCGCGACCAATGTGAAGGCGGGCGGGCTGACCCCGGTGGCGGGGATCATCCATGCGCTGACGATCCTGCTGGTGATGCTGCTGGCGGCCCCCCTTGCGGGATATCTGGCCATGCCGGCGCTGGCGGCGCTTCTGATGCTGACCGCCTGGAACATGAGCGAGCCGCAGAAATGGCCCGCCTACCTTCGCGCGCCGCCCGCCGACAGGCTGCTGCTTTTCGGCACGATGATCCTGACGGTTCTGGTCGATCTGACCGTGGCCATCGGCGCGGGCGTGGCTGCCGGGCTGATGATCCGGCTGATCGGGCGGTGGCGGCGGGGCAGCTAGGCCCGCCTGGATCACCCCGCCCGAAGGAGGGAAGGCAGGGCGCGGATTATTCCGGCAGCACCCGCACCGCGCCGCGATCCGCGCTTGAGGCGAAGGCCGCATAGGCTTTCAGCGCCGTGGTCACATTGCGCTTGCGCGGCGCGGCGGGTTTCCAGCCGGCCTTGTCCTGGGCTGCGCGGCGTGTCTCAAGCTCGGCATCGGGCACGGCCAGCCGGATCGCGCGGTTGGGGATGTCGATCTCGATCCGGTCGCCGTCGCGCACCAGCCCGATCATGCCGCCCTGCGCCGCCTCGGGCGAGCAATGCCCGATGGACAACCCCGAGGTGCCCCCCGAAAACCGCCCGTCCGTCACAAGCGCGCAGGCCGCCCCCAGCCCCTTCGATTTCAGGTAAGAGGTCGG
>JAUNTV010000433.1 GCA_030538515.1 Paracoccus sp. (in: a-proteobacteria) | reverse complement strand
AAAGCCTTGAGGGCAAGAAGGGGATGCCGCGCATGAAGCCGCCCTTCCCGGCGGGTTCGGGGCTTTATGGCTGCCCGACCACGGTGAACAACGTCGAATCCATCGCCGTTGTGCCCACGATCCTGCGGCGCGGCCCGGAATGGTTCGCGGGCTTTGGCCGCCCCAATAACGCGGGCACCAAGCTGTTCGGCCTGACCGGGCATATCAACACGCCCTGCGTCGTCGAAGAAGCCATGTCCATCCCCATGCGCGAGCTGATCGAGCGGCACGGCGGCGGCATTCGCGGCGGCTGGAAGAACCTCAAGGCGGTGATTCCGGGCGGCGCATCCTGCCCCGTGCTGACGGCGGAACAGTGCGAAAACGCCATCATGGATTACGACGGGATGCGGGAATTGCGCTCGTCTTTCGGCACCGCCTGCATGATCGTGATGGATCAGGATACCGATATCATCAAGGCGATCTGGCGGCTGTCGGCGTTTTTCAAGCATGAAAGCTGCGGGCAATGCACGCCCTGCCGTGAAGGCACCGGCTGGATGATGCGCGTGATGGAACGCCTGGTCACGGGCGAAGCCGAGGTCGAGGAGATCGACATGCTGCTGGACGTGACCAAGCAGGTCGAGGGCCACACGATCTGCGCCCTTGGCGATGCCGCCGCCTGGCCCATTCAGGGCCTGATCCGCAATTTCCGCGGCGAGATCGAGGATCGCCTGAAAGCCAGGAAAACCGGGCGCACCGGCGCTCTGGCGGCGGAGTAAACCCCGAATGATCAGACCCGCGCATAGTTCCGTCAGAACCTGGGGCCTCGTCGGCCCCGGTGTGCTGATGCTCTATGCGCTTGGTCTCTCTGCCTGTGCGAAAGCCCCGGAGCACACGCCCAAGATGGCGACGGTTGACGGGGTTTCCTATCGCCTGTTCTACGCTGAAAGTGTGCTGGACCCTGTCGCACCTGTGGTTGAGATGGGGCGGGATGGCCGGATTTTGCCGCCCTCGGGGGTAGATCCCATGCCATGGATTTATGGTTGGGTTGTGCAACGCAGCGACGGCAAGCCGATCACATCAGTGGATGGCGTCGCCGCGGCAAAGGTATTCACGCAATCTTGCCCGGCTTCGACCGAGGCCGGGCGGTTGATTGGCAATGGCGGCGATCCGGTCTGGTTCTTCGGGGAGTGCGCGTCATGACCCTCACGCCTCGCTCACTCCTCCGTGTCGGGCTTGCGGCGGCAGGCCGTGCTATGGCTGCCTCCATAAACCGATGGAGGCATGAGCCATGAAGAAACTGATCGCAACCGCGCTGATCGCGGCCATATGGGCAGGGGCAGCCCCCGCGCAGGGGCTGGAGCCGCTGTCACAGGAAAAATACATCAATGACCGCCTGATCGCCGCGCGCGTGGCCGACCGGGTGCGCCGCGAATGCCCCAGCATCGACGCGCGGATGGTCAAGGCCTGGAACGAGGCCCGCGCCCTGAAACGCTATGCCGAACGCAAGGGCTACAGCGCCGCCCAGATCGACGCCTTCCTTGACAGCCGGGCCGAAAAGGACCGCATCTATGCCGTGGCCGAGCGCTATCTGACCCAGAATGGCGCGGTGGCGGGCAATGCCGAAAGCTTCTGCCGCATCGGGCGGGCGGAAATCGCGGGCAATTCGGTGGCCGGCTCGCTTCTGGTGGCGCGATGAAGCGGTGGATGAACTGGATCGGCGCGGTGATTCTGGTGCTGGCGGTGCTGACGATGGTGCTGGCCGATATCCTGCAGGCCGCGCCGGTGGACATGACGATGGGCCCTGATGATCTGGCCCGACAGTTTGGCGGCGCGACCGGCCTTGTGGTCGCGCCCTCTGATCAAGGATAGGAATGATGGCAGATCTGCGCACCATCAAGATCGAC
>JAUNTV010000432.1 GCA_030538515.1 Paracoccus sp. (in: a-proteobacteria) | reverse complement strand
AGAATTGTCATGCGGATCCTAATCACATCTGACCTGCATTTCGACATCTGGGCCGCAGACAATAAGAGCCCGTTGGATCTAGCTCAGCCCGGCACGTTCGATGATCTGGACGCGCTGATCATTGCTGGTGATATCTCCAACAGTCCTAAGACCGGATGGAAACCGGCGCTACGCGAGCTGGCGCGGCATGTCCCGGCAGACCGGATTCACGTCTTCCCCGGTAATCACGATTATTACGGCCATGTCCTCGATGGCGACGACCGGCTGCGCGACATCGCAGCGGCTGAAGGCGTCAATTTCGCCCAACAGCGTGTGATCCGTGTCGGCGATGCGCGCTTCATTTGTTGCACGCTTTGGACCGACTTTCTGTTTGATGGAAGCCTGAGCGCTGGGATGAGAATGGCCGAGAGCAATATGAGCGATTACCGGCGCATCCGATTGGCTGCTCGCGATTATTCACCGATCCGAGCCCTCGACGTCGCTGCGGTCCACCATCGGCACAAGACTTGGATCATCGAAAAGCTGGAAGAGCATTGGTCAGGGCCGACCTATGTCGTGACGCATCACTGCCCCCATCCGCTCCTTCTTGGATATCGCCAGCAATACGCTGCAGCATATGCGTCGGATCTCCGACCGATTATGTCCCGATATCAGCCTGACGGTTGGTATTTCGGGCATACTCATTGCCGGATTACCGCTCGGGTTGGGAAGACGAGGGTCGTCAACATATCGGTCGGCTATCCGTTCGAAGAACAGTTCGGTAGTAGTTTTAATGGGGCGATTGTTCTTTCGCCAAAAGCGTTGTGAGGCGCATGGTCATAGTGAAAAGCGGTCAAATTTTGCAGGGAACTTTGGCCTAGCTGATCGTTGGCATCTGCCAAGGCCTGACGATCATCGTCGAAAAAGACGGCCTTAGTAATTTTCGAATCACCTCGATCGAGAAAACGCTTGCCGCCCTGAGCGTGTGCTCGGAGGGCGGCAATCGCGCGACCAAGGCTCTCCAGCTTGCGGCCGAGCAAAAAAGCATGGAAATCTGCGAGGTCTGCGGCGGACGCGGTGAGCGTCAAGCGGGCGCGGATGATATTCGCTGCGAAACATACCTCGGCCGGGAGCCTTAAACGGACATGGCACGAGATGAGCTTCATTTCGGGCGCCGCGATGGCTCAACAGCAACAGGAGGCGGCAAATGGTGCGATACCTGACCGAAGAGGAAGCACTGGCGGCAGCGCAGTTTGTCGCATCGGTCCTGCCGTGGCATGAGCCCGACGGGTATTGGTATCATAAGTATATTTCTGCCTATCAGATGGGCTGTGTTCTGATGGAGGCGATCGGCTACGCCAAAGTCTCCGACTGGGGCGCCGTCCCGATCGACGAGCCGCCTCTGCCCCGCCTCTTGCCACGATGGGATGATGCGGCGGTGATTCTGCTCAAGCTTGCTGAGCAAGACACGTTCCTGGGCCACCGGGGCCGTGGGAACAGATCAAGTGAGCAACAGTTTTTGCAGGCCCTCGGGTTGCGTGACGGTGATACGTGGTCAGATGCTGCCCAGCCGGTGTTATGGCGCGCCGATCTTGAGGGTGACGTGCTGCCATTCAGGGATCAGCCGCTCTTCCTGGAAACGGTCGAGCGATCAAAGCGGATCATCCCCGAGAAGATCCGTCGAGCCGTCGAGGCTGCCGGCGCGCGGAGATCCCGGTATTCAAAACACACTGCCTGGCAGCTCGACTGGATCTTCAATGACAATTGGCGCCTCGGTGATGGTTGGCTCGATGAGGCAGACGCTGGGCGCGTGTTATCCGTTTATTACGACCCAGTGGCCGTGGCGGCGCGCGAAATGATTTTCGGCACCGTTTAGGGGGCTTGCGATGAAAGTTATGATCGTCG
>JAUNTV010000036.1:11959-14633 GCA_030538515.1 Paracoccus sp. (in: a-proteobacteria) | reverse complement strand
CGGCCCGCCCGAGCCATCGCCCCTGCGCGTCACCGTCAACTCGCCCCCCGACAGGATCAGAAGCGGGCGCGCATCCGGCCCCCGCGCGCGCTGCCGGGCAAGGGCAAGGGCCGCGTGACCGGCCGCCATGTCGCGCGCCTCGCCGCCCAGATCATCGCCGAGAAGCATCACCTCAAACCCCTCGGCACGGGCCAGTTCCGCCGCCGCCGCCAGCGATTGCGCCGGCGCTGCGACGACGCGGTTTTCCACCCGCGCCAGCCGCGCATCATCGGGCGCGATCACGCCCGATCCGGCATCCAGAACCGCCCGCGCGCTGTCCGGCAGGTCTATCCCCCAATCCGCCACGACGCGGCGCGCATCATCGGGGCTGCTGGCATCGCCCACCGTCGGCCCCGATCCGATCATCGCCGGATCATCGCCCGGCACATCGGAAATCATCAGCGCCAGCACCCGCGCGGGTGCCGCAGCCGCCGCCAGCTGCCCGCCCTTCACCCCGCTGAGATGTTTGCGCAGCACATTCATGCGGTCGATCGGCGCGCCCGAGGCCAGCAGCGCCGCGTTCACCGCCTGTTTCTCGGCCAGTGTCATCCGGCCCGCCGGCGCGCAAAGCAGCGCCGAGGCCCCGCCCGAAATCAGCACCAGCACCAGATCATCGGGGCCAAGCCCATCCAGCCGCGCCAGCATCCGCGCCGTGGCATCGACCCCGGCCTGATCGGGCACGGGATGGGCGGCAAGCGCGATCTCGATCCCGCGCGTCGGGCGGGCGTAGCCATAGCGCGTGATCACCAGCCCCTCGCAGGGGCCCCAATGGGCCTCTACCGCTTCGGCCATGCGTGCCGATGCCTTGCCCGCGCCGATCACCAGCACCCGGCCCCCGGACCGTTCCGGCAGGTTGGCCGCGATGAAGCGCATCGGATCGGCGGTCTCGACCGCAAGATCAAAAAGGCGGCGCAGAAAATCCGTATCACTCATCCCAGGCTCCCCATGCTGGAGGCACGCGCGATCAGGCTGACCGGCGCACGAATTTCGGCGGGCGGCGCGTGGCCACGGTCAATCCAGTCCAGCAGCCGCCGCGCCGTATCATCGCCAAAACGCGCGATATCGCAACTGACCGAGGAAAGCGCAGGCCAGACCTCGGTGCATTCCTCGATCCCGTCGAAGCCGACCAGCCGGATATCGCGCCCGATCACGCGCCCCGCGGCGGCCAGCCCGTTCATCAGCCCGAGCGCCACCAGATCGTTGAAGCAAAGCACCGCATCCAGTGCCGGGGGCAGGTCCGCCAGCCGCCCCCCATGCCGGGTGATCGGGCCGTAAAGAAGGCAGGGCTCCAGCCCCGCCGCCGCCATTTCGGCCAGATAACCCGAGGCGCGTTCAAGCGTGATCGGGCGCTCGGGCCGGCCACCCAGAAAGGCGATGCGGCGCGCGCCCATCTGCAACAGATGGCGCGTGGCCTCGGCCCCGCCTGCGGTATAATCGAATGAGGCGAAGGGAATGGTGCTCTGCTCGTCCGGGAGCCGGCGCAGAACCTGAATGGCGGGGATGCCGGCGGCGGCGATCTGCGCGACAATCGGGCCGGGATCGCCGAATGCGGGCGAAATCACCAGCCCGGCGACGCCATGTTCGATCATGGATTGCACAAGCTGCGCCTGCCGGGCGGGGTCTTCGTCGGAATTGCCGATCACGGTGGCATAGCCGCGTTCGGCCAGCCGCATCTGCATGGTCGTGGCCAGTTCGGTGAAAAACGGGTTGCGCAGATCGTTGATGACCAGCCCCACCAGCCCGGTTTGCGCGGATCGCAGATTGGCGGCCGCGCGGTTATAGACATAGCCCACCCGCGCCATGGCCGCGCGCACGGCTTTCGCGGTCTCGTCACGCACAAGCGCGCTGTCCTGCAGGACAAGCGAGACGGTCGATTTCGACACGCCCGCCGCGCGCGCCACGTCAAGGATGGTGGGGCGCCGGTTCACCCGTCCAGCCCGTATACGGCCAGAAGCTGGCGCATCCGCGCCTCGGCCAGATCGGGATGCGCCAGAAGCCCCGCCCCCGCCGCCAGCCGGAACACCTCCGCATAATGCGTGATCGGGCGCGAGGACTGGAAGCCCGCAGGCATGATGAAATGCCTCTGCGCGCCGTTCAGCCAGGCAAGGAAGGCGATACCGGCCTTGTAGAACTGCGTGGGTGCCCGGAAAATCTCGCGCGAGAGGGGCACGGTCGGGCCCAGAAGCGCGTCATAGCGGGCGCGATCGCCCATGGCCAGGGCCTCAAGCGCCTGGGATGCGGCGGGGGCGATGGCGGTGAAGGCCCCCAGAAGCGCGTGGGAATGGTGGTGCCCGTCGCCCGCGATCAGGGGGGCATAGTTGAAGTCATCGCCGGTATAAAGCTTGACGCCATCGGGAAGGCGCGCGCGGAAGCTTTCCTCATGCGATTGATCCAGAAGGGAAATCTTGATGCCGTCAACCTTGTCAGCATGGGCTTCGATCAGCGCCAGGACCGCGTCCGATGCCGCCGCGATATCCCGATGCCCCCAATAGCCCGCAAGTGCCGGGTCGAACATATCCCCCAGCCAATGCAGGATCACCGGGGCCTGCGCCTGCGCGATCAGCCGGTCATAGACCCGCGCATAATCATCCGGCCCCGCTTCGATCGCGGGCAAGGCGCGGCTGGCCATAAGGAT
>JAUNTV010000036.1:0-11949 GCA_030538515.1 Paracoccus sp. (in: a-proteobacteria) | reverse complement strand
GCCCGCCCTCGGCCTCGATCGCGGCCATCTGATGCTCATAAGCGGCGATGATGGCGTCCAGATCGGTCAGTTCGGCCAGGGGCTTGTGATCGGTGCCCGCGCCGCATGCGACGCGCGGGCGCAGGGGATGGGCGCGGGCCTCGGCCATGGTGCGCGTGATCAGCTCATGCGCGGTCGGCCAGTCGACGCCCATGCCGCGCTGCGCGGTGTCCATCGCCTCGGCCAGACCGAGCCCCTGATCCCAAAGCCCGCGCCGGAAGGCCAGCGTGGCATCCCAGTCGACGGCGGGGCGCGCGCCCCATGGGTCGCGTTCGGCCAGAGGGTCGCTGATGACATGGGCAGCGGCGAAGGCCACGCGGTTGAAGGCCTGGCGCGGCGCGCGCGGGATCAGCGGCGCGACGGTGATGGCGAAAGGCGCGATCCGGCCATCAAGCGTTGGCAAATTCAGCATGCGTTCAATCCTTTACCGGAAGATCAAAGACAAGGATACCGTCCAGCCCGCCTTCGGCATGGGCGATCAGCGCATCCCCCACGCGGCGGTGGTCGGGATGGGCCTGATAGGCGGCAAGGGCCGCCCGATCGGCGAAATCGACCATGAAGCCGTGATGGTAGCCGCGCTCGATCCGCTCGGGGCTTTCGCTGCGCCCCGAGGAAATCGCCAGCACCCCCGGCAGCATGTCGCGGATGGCATGGAGATCGGCGAAAATCGCCGTGATGGCGGCTTCGCTGACATCGGCGCGGAAGCGGATCAGCACGATATGACGGATCATGCCCGCCCCCCGTGATCGGCGCGGATCATGTCGGCGGCCTTTTCGGCGATCATGATCGTGGGCGCATTGGTGTTGGACGAAACCAGCCTTGGCATGACCGAGGCATCGACCACGCGCAGCCCCTCGACCCCGTTGAAGCGCAGGCGCGGGTCGACCACCGCGCCCCCGTCCGCGCCCATCCGGCAGGTGCCAGCCGGGTGGTGATCGGTCTTGGCATTGGCGCAGGCGAAGTCGAAATAGTCCTGATCGCTGCGCACGCCCGGCCCCGGCAGCACCTCGCGCAGGACGAAGGGTTTCAGGGCGTCCTGGCGCATGATCTCCTGCGCCATTTTCAGCCCGCGGATCGACATCTCGCGGTCATGGGGATCGGCCCAGTAATCGGGGTCGATCAGCGGCGCGGCGCGCGGATCGGCGGATGCCAGGCGCACCGTGCCACGCGACCGGGGGCGCAGATAGGCCGAATTCAGCGTGACACCGCCATTGGGCATGGCGGCCACGCCCGCCTCGATCCCCGAGCCGAGGCCAAGATGGAACTGGATATCGGGCGAGCGCGCGCCTTCCTCGGCATACCAGAACCCGCCCGTTTCAAACAGCGAGGACGCCACCGGACCCTTGCGCGTCAGCAGATATTGCAGCCCCGCCAGCACGGAATAATGCGGCTTTGCGAAGCGGTCATAGGTATGCGGGCCGCTGCATTCGGCGATCACGAAAAGGTCCAGATGGTCCTGCAAATCGGACCCCACGCCGGGATGATCGGCGCGAACCCCGATCCCCAGGGCGCGCAGATGATCCGCCGGCCCGATCCCCGACAGCATCAGCAGGCGCGGCGACCCGATGGCACCCGCCGAAAGGATGATTTCCGCATCCGCATCGATGCGGATCACGCCCTGCCCGTCATCGACACGCACGGCGCAGGCGCGCCCCTTTTCGACCACGATCCCCAGCACCTGCGCGCCCGACATCACGGTCAGGTTCGCCCGCCCCCGCGCCGGGTCCAGAAACGCCACCGAGGTCGACGCGCGCCGGGCGTGTTTCTGGGTAAGCTGGTAATAGCCAAGCCCGTCCTGCATCTCGCCCGTCATATCGGGATTGGTGGGGATGCCCATCTCGCGCCCGGCCTGAAAATAGGCCTCGCAGATGGGCAGGGGGGCGGCGGGCTGCGACACGCCAAGCGGGCCGCCCTGCCCGTGGAAACGGTTGTCATGGGTGTCGTTATCCTCGGATTTGCGGAAATAGGGCAGCACGTCCTCATACCCCCAGCCCGTGCATCCAAGCTGACGCCATTCGTCGTAATCCAGCGCATTGCCGCGCGTATAGATCTGCGCATTGATGCTGGAACCCCCGCCCAGAACGCGGGCCTGCGTAAAGCGGATCACGCGCCCGGCCATGTGCTTTTGCGGCACGGTCGACCAGCCCCAGCTTCCGATCCCCCTGGTCATCTTCGCAAAACCCGCCGGCATGGCATAGAAAGGGTGGCGCGGGCGGGGGCCTGCCTCGATCAGCAGCACCCGCGCGGATGGGTTTTCGGTCAACCGGTTGGCCAGCACACAGCCCGCGCTGCCGCCGCCGATGATGATGAAATCAAAGCCCTCGGCCATGTCCGGCCCCTTTCTAAAGTCGTGGGATCGACAGCCCGCCATCCACGGCGATCACGCTGCCCGAAGAAAACGCCATCTCGCCGCGCACAAGGGGCAGCACCGCGCGGCCCACATCGCCGGGCTGGCCCCACCGCCCGGCAGGCACCAGCCCGCCCCTGATCGCGGCGTCATATTTCCCGGCCACGCCCGCCGTCATCGGGCTGGCCACGATGCCGGGGCGCAGTTCGAACACGCCGATGCCCGCGCCTGCCAGACGCGCCGCAAACAGCCGCGCCATCATCGAGGCCCCGGCCTTCGAGATGCAATATTCCGCGCGTTCGGGTGACACCATTTCGGCACTGACCGAGGTAATGAAGATCACGCTGCGATAGCCGTCTGCGGGCGCGGCCAGCATGCGGCGCGCCACCTGCTGCGCAAGGAAGAAATTGCCGCGCAGGTTGATGTCCATCGTCCAGTCGAAATTCTGGGGCAGCATCTCAAGCATATCGCCCCGGATGCGCGCGGGCACACCGGCATTCAGGATCAGCGCGGTGACGGGGCCTTGCGCGCATTCGATCCGGTCAAGAAGCGCGGGGATGGCGTCGGTGTCGCGCAGGTCATGGCGGTAGTAGCGCGCGCGCGCGCCAAGCCCCGCCATGGTGCCACCCGTGGCGGTTTCATCCTGTTCGGCGGCGATGGCCAGATGCCAGCCCGCATCGCGAAGCGTCTCGGCGATGCCAAGCCCGATGCCCTGCTGCCCGCCAGTGATCAATGCAAGCGTCATGCCCAGTCTGCCCCCCTGATATGGTCGCCCGCGCGCAGCGACAGCGCCGCCACCGTCAGCGCCGGGTTGACCGCTGCCGAGGTCGGCAGCACGCTGGCATCGGTGATGAACAGGTTGGGGTGATCATGGCTGCGCCCGAAAATATCGGTGACGCTGGCGGACGGGTCGCGCCCCATCCGCGCCGTGCCGCATTGATGGGACGGCGTGCGCCGGTCGAACGGTTTCGACAGCACCACCGGATAGCCCGCGCGGCGCAGTTCCTTCTTCAGCCGCGCCACAAGCGCCTGATGCGCCGACCAGTTCGAGCGCTTCCAGTCCAGCATGATCCGCCCGTCCTTCAGGCTGACCCGGCTTTCGGGGTCGGGAAGGTCCTCGGACATGGCATAAAGATCAAGCGCCCGGCCTGAGATCAGCCCCGACAGCCAGAAGGGCAGCCCCGATCCCGCCGCCAGGATCGGCCCCGTCACCCGCCCGAGCATCTGGATATTGCCCAGGGGTTCGCCATTCGGCCCGCCTGTTTCATAGAAATCGTTCACCATCAGGGTCTTCTGATAGATGCTGCGATTGCGCCGGAAAGGGTGGATGGCCAGCACCGCCGAACAATTATGGTTCATGAAATTGCGGCCAAGCTGATCCGAGCGGTTGGCAAGCCCGGCCGGATGGTCATCATCAGCCGATCGCAGCAGCAGCGCCACGCTGTTCACCGCGCCCGCCGCCAGCGCGATCAGCGGGGCTTCCAGCCGCATGCGCCCCTGCGGGCCATGGGCCAGAACCGCGCTGATCGCGCCATCAGGCCCGCATTCCAGCCGCTCGGCACGCGTGCCGGTCAGAAGCGTGACATTGGGGTGGCGAAGCGCCTGCGCGATGCCGATGGTTTCGGCATCCATCTTGCCGCCTATCGTATTCGGATAGCCGTCCCAGCCGATTTTGGCACGTTCCAACCAACGCTCCAGATCGACCCCGAGCGGCAGGAAGGACGGATGCAGCCCCACGCGGCGCAACCGACGGCGCAGATCGGCGATCTCGGGTTCATCGGGAAGCGGCGGAAAGGGGTAGTCGCCAGAATGCGCCGGCTCGGTCGGGTCATCGCCCAGATGGCCGCGCACCTGATACATGGTTTCGGCGGCCTGATACCACGGCTCAAGCGCGGCATAGCTGATCGGCCAGCCGGGCGTGGTGCCGCCCATATGGCGGATCGGGCTGAAATCGCTTTCGCGATAGCGCAGCAGAACGGCGCCGTAGAATTTCGTATTGCCGCCGACATAGTAGAAATTGCCGGGGCTGAAGGGCTGGCCCTGCCCGTCCAGCCATGTCTCGGCCGGGCGGTAGACGCCGCGCCCGTGGATGGCATAGCCGTCCACGGCATCGGGGCTGTCGGCCATGCGCTCGCCCGTTTCAAGGATCAGGATACGCCGGCCCGAGGGGGCAAGACCCGCCGCCAGCGTCGCCCCCCCCATGCCAGAGCCGATGATGATCAGATCGGCATCCATCAGGCGGTGATCCGGTCTTCGGTTTCAGGATCGAAGATCACGGCCTTGTCCATATTCACCGTGAAATCGAATTCCTGCCCGGCGCTGACCACCACATCGGCACGCATCCGGGCGATGCAGGACTTGCCCGAAAGCGGGGTTTCGACATAGGTGTCCGACCCCGCAGGCTCGGTCACGCTGACCAGATTGCGCAGGGGCCGGGTCAGGCGCGCGTTGCGGTCGACGCCTTCGGGATCGGTGATCGCCTCGGGGCGGATGCCAAGGATCACGGGGCGATCCAGATAATCGCGCATCCCCGGCCCGTCCTGCGCCAGCCGCAGCGCCACGGGCGCGCCCCCTGCCCCCGTCAGTTCCGCCGCCAGCCCCGCGCCATCGGCACGCAGGGTCGCGGGCAGCAGGTTCATCGAGGGGCTGCCCATGAAGCCCGCCACGAACATATTGGCCGGGTCGTCATAGATTTCCTTCGGCGTGCCAAGCTGCTGGACATAGCCCTTGTTCATCACCGCGATCCGGGTCGAAAGCGTCAGCGCCTCGATCTGGTCATGGGTCACGTAAACGATGGTGCTTTTCAGGCGCTGATGCAGCTTCTTGATCTCGGTGCGCATATCGACGCGAAGCTTGGCATCAAGGTTCGACAGGGGTTCATCGAACAGAAACACATCCGGGTCACGCACAAGCGCACGCCCCATGGCGACGCGCTGGCGCTGCCCGCCCGAAAGCTGGCCGGGCTTGCGGCTCAGCAGGTGGTCGATCTGAAGAAGCTTCGCCACCTCGGCCAGTTTCGCCTGACGCTCGGACTTGGGGATGCCATGCATCTCCATCCCGAAGGTGATGTTCTGGCCCACGGTCATGTTGGGGTAAAGCGCGTAGGACTGGAACACCATGGCGATATTGCGCTTCGAGGGATGCACGTCATTGACCACCCGCCCCTTGATCGAGATATCCCCGCCGGAGATGTTCTCCAGCCCCGCGATCATGTTCAGAAGCGTGGATTTCCCGCAGCCGGAAGGCCCGACAAGGACCAGAAACTCGCCCTCTTCCACCGCGATATCGACGCGGTGAAGCACTTCGACATTGCCGTAGGATTTGGTGACGTTATCGATGTTGAGGAAACTCATGGCCTCATTCCTTCGCAATGCCCTGCCCCTCGCAGGCCCGGTGCGTCCGTCATTTCAAACCGTCCCCCGGACGCTTTGATTTTTCTTCGAAAAACCATGCCTCACCCTTTCACAGAACCGGCCATCAGCCCGCGCACGAAGTAGCGACCGGCCACGATATAGACCAGAAGCGTCGGCAATGCGGCCAGAATGGCAGCGGCGAAATCGACGTTATAGGCTTTCACCCCGGTCGAGGATTGCACCAGATTGTTCAGCGCCACCGTCATCGGCATGGCGTCCAGCCCCGCGAAGGAAGCGCCGAACAGGAAGTCGTTCCAGATATTGGTGAACTGCCAGATGATGCAGACCACCGCGATCGGGCCTGATACCGGCAGCATGATGCGCCAGAAGATGCGGAAGAACCCCGCCCCGTCCATCATGGCGGCGCGCACCAGTTCCGTCGGGAAAGCCGCGTAATAGTTACGGAAATACAGCGTCGAGAAGCCGATCCCGTAGACCACATGGACAAGGATCAGCCCCGGCGTGGTGCCCGCCAGCCCGATCATGCCAAGCACCCGCGCCATCGGGATCAGCACGATCTGGAAGGGGATGAAGCAGGAAAACAGCATCAGCCCGAACAGGATATTCGATCCGCGGAACTGCCATTTCGTCAGGATATAGCCGTTCAGCGCGCCAAGGATGGTCGAAATGGCAACGGCGGGCACGACCATCAGGATCGAGTTCATGAAATAGGGCTTCAGCCCCGTGGCCTGCACCCCGATCTGGGCGGTGGACCATGCCGATGCCCATGGCGCGAAGGTGATTTCCTTCGGCAGCGCCATCATATTGCCGCTGGTGATCTCGGGCAAGGGTTTGACCGAGTTGATCAGCATGATGAAGAAGGGCAGCAGATAGAAAAGCGCAAAGAAGATCAGCACCACATAGATGAACATCCGGGTGATGCGCCCGGTGCGCACGGCCTGATCCTGGGCTGCATGCGACATCAGCGCTTCTCCCTCAGTTCGGCATAGATATAGGGCACCATGATCGCGGCGATCCCCATCAGCATGATCACCGCCGATGCCGCCCCCACGCCCATCTGGTTGCGGGTGAAGGTATAGGAATACATGAAGGTCGCGGGCAGTTCGGTCGCGCGCCCCGGCCCGCCGCCCGTCAGCGCGATCACAAGGTCATAGGATTTGATCGCCAGATGCGCCAGGATCACGAAAGCCGACAGAAACGCGGGCCGCAGAAGCGGGATCACGATGCGCCGGTAAAGGTTCCAGTTCGACGCGCCATCAATCTGCGCGGCTTTCAGAATCTCGTTGTCGATGCCGCGCAGGCCCGCCAGAAACATCGCCATCACGAAGCCCGATGACTGCCAGACCGCCGCGATGACAAGCGTATAGATCGCCATGTTGCGATCCTTGATCCAGCCGAATTTGAAGCTTTCCCACCCCCACAGATGCATGGTGTTTTCCAGCCCGATGCCGGGGTCCAGAAGCCATTTCCAGGCCGTGCCGGTGACGATGAAGCTCAGCGCCATGGGGTATAGATAGATCGGGCGCAGCATGCCCTCGCCCCGGATCTTCTGGTCCAGAAAGATCGCCAGCGTCAGCCCGATGGCGATGCAGATCACGATGTAAAGGGATGCGAAGATGGCCAGATTGACCAGTGCCGTGCTCCATGCCGACAGGCCGAACAGGCGGGCATAATTGTCAAACCCCACCAGGTCATGGCTGGGCAGCATCTTGCTGTTGGTGAAGGACAGATAAACCGTATAGATGATGAAGCCGTAGACGAAGATCATCATCGCCGCCAGCGATGGCGAAAGCACCAGCCTGGGCAGCCAGTTTTGCAGTCTCATGCGCATATCCTGCGCCGCGCGGTCAGGCCGGGCCATGTTTTTCTTCCCCCCCTTGAAGCTGGCGGGCGGCCCCTTTCACGCGGGGCCGCCCGCCTTGATCATTGCGCGGCCTCGACCGCGTTCAGCAGTTCCCCGGCTGCTGTGGCGCTGTCATATTCGCCGTTGAAATGCGCGGTGATGACATCATACATCGCGTTTTTCACCGCTGCCGGGTTGGCATGGCCATGGCCCATCGACCCCAGAAGCGTGCCGGCTTCGGCGGCGGCGGCCAGATCCTTCATGCCCTGCTTGCCGCAATCGTCGAAGCCTTCGTCCGAGACATCCGTGCGCGCCGGGACCGAGCCCTTGACCTTGTTGAAGGCGGCCTGGAAATCGGGCGATTCAACGGATTTGGCGAATTCGATCTGGGCTTCCTGCGCCGCGTCCGAGGTTTGGCTGAACATCACGAACTGATCGCTGTTGAAGGTCACGACCCCTTCCGTCCCCGGCACGCGGAAGCACAGAAAATCGGTGCCCGGCACCTTGCCCGCGCCAAGGAATTCCCCCTTGGCCCAATCCCCCATGATCTGGAAGGCGGCCTCATCGTTGATGACCATGGCCGAGGCAAGGTTCCAGTCGCGCCCCGAGAAATTGTCATCCACATAGCCGCGAAGCTGCGCCATCTTGTCGAAGGCCGCGACCATCTCGGGCGAGTTCAGCGCCTCGGGGTCGAGATCGATCATCGAGCGCTGATAGAATTCCGGCCCGCCAGAGGCCAGCACCGCGCTGTCGAAGATCGTCGCTTCCTGCCAGGGCTGGCCGCCATGGGCCAGTGCCACCTTGCCCGATGCCTTCACCGCATCCAGTGCCGCGATGAATTCATCCCATGTCGTCGGCTGCGCGATGCCCAATTCGTCCAGCATGGGCTTGTTGGCCCAGACCCAGTTCGTCGAATGCACGTTCACCGGGGCCGCGATCCATGCGCCATGCGGCTTGGAAAATTTCTGGATCGCCTCGGGGATGACCGCATCCCAGTTCTCGGCCTCGGCAGCGGCGTTGAGATTGGCCAGAACATCGCCCTGATCCGCCCAGTCAAGAATATCGAAACCCAGCATCTGCACGGCGGTCGGCGCATTGCCGGCAGTGACGCGCGCACGCAGCGCGGTCATCGCGGCCTCGCCCCCGCCGCCGGCGACGGGCATGTCCTTCCAGCCGATGCCCTTGGCGGCCAGATCTTCCTTCAGCACGTTCAGCGCCGCGGCCTCGCCCCCGGCTGTCCACCAGTGCAGGACCTCGACATCCTCGGCGGATGCGGATGCGGCCATCAACGCCATGGCCATCGCGGCCGTGGTGGCAAGTTTAGCTTTGGAACGCATGGTTTTCCTCCCCTTTTTGCGTTTCCCTGATACCGACGGTTCAGCCGCCGGTCCGGTTGACCCAGAATGACCGCCCGCGCGCCACGCGCAACTGGATTGTCTTCACTTCCAGAAATTCCTCCAGCCCGTAGCGGCCAAGCTCGCGGCCCTGCCCGCTTTCCTTGACGCCGCCAAAGGGCATTTCGGCGAAACCGTCCATCCAGCTGTTGGTCCAGACGGTGCCCGCCTGCACCTTGCGGGCGAAATTCAGGCAGGTGTGGATATTCGTGCTCCAGACCCCGGCCGAAAGCCCGTAGGCGGCATCATTGGCAAGGGCGATGGCCTCGGCCTCGGTCGTGAAGGTCAGGACCGACAGGACGGGGCCGAAGACTTCCTCGCGTGCGATGGCCATATCGGGGGTGACGCCGGCCAGCACGGTGGGCGCATAGAAACGCCCCCGCAGCCCCGGCACATCCAGATCGACCCCCCCGATCAGCACGCGTGCGCCCGCCTGCTCGGCCGCGCGCACATAGCCATCGATCTTGTCCCGATGCGCGTCCGAGATGATCGCCCCCACCTGCGTGCGCCGGTCCAGCGGGTCCCCGAAAGCCACGCGTTTCGACAGCGCGGTGACTTTTTCGGTCAGGGACGCCGCCACATCTTCATGCACGATGATGCGGCTGCCGGAATTGCAGCATTCGCCCATGTTGAAATAGACCCCGAAGGCGATGGCATCGGCGGCCGCATCCAGATCGGCATCGGGAAAGATCACCTGCGGGTTCTTGCCGCCGAGTTCCAGCGAGACCTTCTTCAGCGTCCCCGCCGCCGCTTCCACGATGCGTTTCCCCACCCCGGTCGAGCCGGTGAAGCTGACCATATCGACGCGCGGGTCCGTCGCCAGCGCTGCGCCCACCGGATCGCCGTAGCCCAGAACGATATTGACGACCCCGGCAGGAAGCCCCGCCTGCACAAGCAGTTCGCCAAGGATCACCGTGGTCGAGGGCGTCATCTCGGACGGTTTCACCACCGCCGTCGCACCCGCCGCCAGCGCGAAGGGCAGTTTCTGGCTGACGATCAGAAAGGGGAAATTCCACGGCGTGATGATCCCCACCACCCCGATCGGTTCCTTGACCACCACGCCCAGCATATCGGGGCCAAGGTTGTTATGGCTGTCACCATGGACCATCCGCGCCAGCGAGGCCGCATAGCGCCACAGATCGGCGGCGCCTTCGATCTCGCCCTCGGCCTGGGCGATGGGCTTGCCGGATTCCAGCACCTCCAGCAGCGCGATGCGGGCGCGGTTTTCGTCGATCAGATCGGCCACGCGGTTCAGCAGCGCAGCCCGGTCCTTGCCCGGCATATCGCGCCATGTGCCTTCGTCGAAGGCCGCGCGGGCGGCGGCGATGGCCGCGCCCGCCTCGGCCGCGCCGCCCTTGGCCGAGCGGCTGACGACGACCCCGTGCGAGGGCGAGATGCGTTCGAAGCCGGCCCCGTCGGCGCTGTCCATCCAGCGCCCGCCGATCAGGTGACGCCCGGTGAAGGGTTCGGGAAGCGCTGCGCCGGATGCGGCGATCACGGTCATATCGGTCATGTCATTCCCCCGGAAAGACGGGTTTGCGTTTCTCGGCGAAGGCTGCGACGCCTTCGGCCTTGTCGGCGCTGGCGGCGATCATGCCGCTGCCAAGGGCTTCGGTCAGGGCGGCCCGATCCTCGTCCGCGCCGGCATGGATCATGTATTTCGCAACCTCGGTCGCGCGGGGCGAGGTGGTCAGCAGCTTCTTCGCAATCTCAAGCGCGGCGGCATAGGGCAGATCGGCCACCTCGGCCACGAAACCGCATTGCAGCGCGCGGGTGGCGCTGATCCGGCGGCCGAACAGGGCCATTTCCTTCAGCATCGGTTCCGGGATCAGCCGCGCCAGCCGCTGCTTGCCCGACCAGCCAGGCACGATGACCACCCCCGTTTCCTGCAGCGCCAGCGTGGCCCCCGGCCCCATCACGCGAATGTCGCAGCAGGCCGCCAGTTCCAGCCCGCCGCCGAAGGCATGGGCATGGATCACGCCGATGGTGGGCCTGGACAGCCGCGCCAGCCGGTCGAAGATACGGTGCCCCTCGCGCACCCAGTGCCGCGCGAAATCAAAGGGCGACAGCGGCGCCCATGCCTTGATGTCAGCCCCCGCGCAAAAGGCGCGATCCCCCTCGCCCGCGACGATCACGCAGGCGACATCCGGGGCGCGTTCCAGCGTGGCGCAATGGCTTTCAAGCTGTTCCAGCATCCCCGGCGTGAAGGCATTCAGCCGCGAGGGGTTGTTCAGCATCAGCCTGGCGATGCCGCCATCAATCGTCAGATCAAGCGAGGGGGTCAAAGCGCCAGCCCCATGCCAGTGGTGGCCAGCAGCGCCTTGGGCATGAGGCTGGCGTTTTCCGCCACCTTCACCCGCCCGCCCGAGGCCTGCACGATATCGCGTTCCGCCGCGATCCCCGGCATGATCTCGGTCGCGATCAGCCCGTCACGGGTCAGCCGGATCACGCAGCGTTCGGTGACATATAGCACCTTCTGGCCGCGTTCGACCGCCCGCCTGCCCGAGAATGTGACATGTTCGACCGCCTCGACCATCTTGGCGAACTTGCCCGGCGCACGCACCCGCAGCCCGGTTTCCGACAGGTCCAGATCGGCCCCGGCCTCGAAAAAGCCGGAAAAGACGATCTCGGGCGCGTTGGCGGTAATGTCGACAAAGCCGCCGCAACCCGCTGTCAGGTAAGGTTTCTTGCCCAGCTTCGAGACATTGACATTGCCGTCTGTGTCGACTTCCAGGAATGACAGGAAGGAAACATCGAAGCCGCCACCCTGAAAGAAGGTGAACTGCTGGGGCGAGGGCACGAAGGCATCGGCATTCGACGCGCAGCCAAAGGCGAAGCCGGTCAGCGGCATGCCGCCCACCGCGCCCTGTTCGATGGCCCAGGTCACGGCCTCGGGGTGGCCTGCCTCCAGCAGGATGCGGGGCACCATGGCGGAAATGCCGAAGCCAAGGT
>JAUNTV010000431.1 GCA_030538515.1 Paracoccus sp. (in: a-proteobacteria) | reverse complement strand
CAGGAGGCCCCATGACCACACCCGATTTTGACGAGATCATCGAACGCCGCGGCACCAATTGCAACAAATGGGACGATATGGAGGCAGGCTTCGGCGTCCCCGCATCCGACGGGCTGGCGATGTGGGTGGCCGATATGGATTTCCGCCCGCCCGCCGCCGTCACGCAGGCGCTGCAAAGGCTGGTCGATCACGGTCTTTACGGCTACCCCGCCGATGATCCGGCCTACAGGCAGGCCATCCGCTGGTGGATGCGCAGCCGCCATGGCTGGGATGTCGAGACCGGGCATATCCTTTCGGTGCACGGGCTGGTGAATGGCACGGCGCTGGCGGTCGATGCCTTCAGCGCGCCGGGCGATGCGGTGGTGCTGATGACGCCGGTTTACCACGCCTTCGCCCGCGTGATCCGCGCCTCGGGCCGCGCGGTGCGCGAACTGCCCCTTGCGCGTGACGGCGCGGGCTATGTCCTTGACTGGCCGGCATGGGAAAGCCTGATGACGGGGCGCGAAAAGATGCTGATCCTGTGCAGCCCGCATAATCCCGGCGGGCGTGTCTGGACGGTGCAGGAATTGCGCGAGGTGGCGGATTTCTGCGTGGCCCATGACCTGATCCTTGTCAGCGATGAAATCCACCATGATCTGGTCATGCCCGGCGCGCGCCATCACGTCACCGCCACGACCTGCCCCGAAATTGCCGACCGGCTGGTCACGCTGACGGCGGCCACCAAAAGCTTCAACCTTGCCGGCGCGCATATCGGCAATGCGATCATCGCCGATGACCGGCTGCGCGCGCGCTATGCGGGGCGGCTGGCGGCGCTTGGCCTGTCGCCGGGCATGTTCGGCACCGATATGGTGACGGCGGCCTATTCGCCGGAAGGTGCCGCATGGCTCGATGCGCTGATCCCCTATCTGGACGGGAACCGGCGCATCTTCGACGAAGGCGTGAATGCGATCCCCGGCGTGGCCTCGATGCCGCTTCAGGCGACCTATCTGTCATGGGTGGATTTCTCGGGCACCGGCATGACACCCGCCGAGATCGGCGCCCGCATCGCCGGACGCGCCCGCATCGCCGCCAATGCGGGTGCCAGCTTCGGAACCGGGGGCGAGGGGTTCATGCGCTTCAACCTGGCCACCCCGCGCACGCGCGTCATCAAGGCCGTTTCGCGCCTGCAAGCGGCCTTTGCCGACCTGCAATGAGGCGGATCGGGGCGGTGGCGGCTTTTCTGGTCATCCTGTGGATGCTGCTTTCGCTTCTCGCGCCCGGCACCCAGCGGCCCGGCATGACCGATGCTCCCCGCCCGGTCCCCCGCCCCGAGCTTTCCGCCCCGATCATCGGCCAGATCGACCGGATCGTGATCGAAAAGCAGGCCCGCAAGATGCGCGTCTATCAGCAAGGCAGGCTGGTGCGCGCCTATGACATCGCCCTTGGCTTCGCGCCCGAAGGCGACAAGCGCATGCAGGGTGACGGCAAGACGCCCGAGGGGGTTTTCCGCATCGACAGGCGCAATGCGGCCAGCCGGTTCCACCTGTCGCTCGGGCTGGATTATCCGCGCGCTCAGGACCGCGCCCGCGCGCAGGCCGGGGGCTATGATCCGGGCGGCGATATCTTCATCCACGGCCAGCCCAATCACATTGCCAAGGGCTTCCGCGTCAAGGGCGACTGGACCGATGGCTGCGTGGCCATCGACAATCACCAGATCGCCGAGCTTTTCGCCGCCACCCCCATCGGCACAGAGGTCGAGATCAGGCCCTGAACCCGGCATATGTTTTCGCCCCTTCGCCCCGCCCGGCCCCTTCCCGATCCCGCCCGGACAGACTAGGTTGCAGAAATGACGTGGAATATTCCGAATATCCTGACCATCCTGCGGCTATTGGCCGCGCCCGGCGTGCCGGTGATGTT
>JAUNTV010000035.1:3720-14681 GCA_030538515.1 Paracoccus sp. (in: a-proteobacteria) | reverse complement strand
GGCAAGCGGCCCCCTTTCGCGGGTCGCCAGCAGCGGGCGCAGCGCATCGAATGCGGCATCGGGATCGGCGTCCAGATGCGGCAGCGTAATGCCAAGCAGGGGCGGGCAATGGAAAGGGTCGTGGCGCGGATTGGCGACAAGATGGTAAAGGAATTCGTCAGGCGCGGTCCGGGGATTGCCGATGCGCGACATGCCGGGCAAAGGCTGCGCCAGCGCCTGCCAGAAACGCGCGCCATCGCAGGACTGCGGGCGGAAGGCGCGCGGGCCGGTCATGGCGAAAAGCTCGGATATGCTCAGCACATCGGGATGGCTGGCCAGCATCCGCGACACCAGCGTCGAGCCGCAGCGCGCCGGGCCAAGCAGCAGCGCGCCCCCCATTCCGCTGGCGTCGGGGGCGGGGCTGGCCGGGGCGCGCACCATCACCCCGCCCGGCTGTCCAGATCGCGCAAAAGCCGCATGATCAGCCCGTCGGCCAGGTCCTGCGCGCTGGCATCGGTCAGCATGTCCAGCCGCCCCGAGGCCCGCAGATGCGCCAGCCCGTGGATGGCCGCGAACATGGCGGCGGCCTCGCGCCCGGCAATTGGGCGGGGCATGGCGGGGGCGATGGCGCTGATTTCTTGCGCGGCCTGATCCAGCAGGCCGTTGATGCGTTCCATATACCAGTCGGGGAAGCTCTCGGACCGGCGCGGGCCTTCGAAAAGCGCGCGAAACAGCGTCGGCTCGGCCTCGACCAGATCAAGATAGCGCGCCGCCAGCGCCCGCAGCCGCGCCTTCGGATCATTGCCCGGCAGATCGCTGAAAAGATCCGCGATATGCGCGAAATGGGTGCGGTTCACCTGCCAGAGCACATCGGGCAGGCTGTCGAACAGATTGTAGATCGTGCCGGGCGTATAGCCGACGGCACGGGCAAGGCGGCGCGCGGTCAGCGCTTCGGGGCCTTCCTCGCGGATGATCTGGCGGGCGGCATCAAGCGTGGCCTGGCGCAATTCATCGCGCGATCGGCGGGTGCGGGGGGGCGTCTCGGGGCTGTCGGTGGTCATGGGTCCGGTCTGTAGGGTCAACTGTCGTCGCGTCACTTGAACGACGTTCAAAAATAACTTGACGGTTCATGCGCTTTTCGTCAAGTTCTGTAATTGAACACCGTTCAGAAGGGCATCGCCATGTATGTTTCCGCTGATCTGCACAGGAAAACCGACCCGCGCCGCGCAACCCCCCTGCCGGTCAGGATCGAGGGCACCGGCAGTTACCGGCCCCGCCGCAGCGTGACCTCGGCCGAGATCGACCGCAGGCTTGGCTGGCGCGACGGGCAATGTGCGCAAAGCTACCGTATCACCGCGCGCGGTGTCGCCGGCGCGGATGAAACCAGCTCTTTCATGGCGGCCGAGGCAGCGGTGGCGGCGCTTTCCGCCGCCGGGATCGGCCCGGAAAAGGTCGATCTGGTCCTTGCCGCCTGCGGTGTGGCCGAACAGCCGATCCCCGCCACGGCGGTTCTGGTCCATGCCCGGCTTGGCCTGCAAGGCAGCGGCATCCCGGCCTATGACATCGGGGCGACCTGCCTGTCCTTCGTTGCCGCGCTGGATCACGCGGCGCTGAAAATCGCTGCCGGGCAGGCGCGGCGCGTGCTGATCGTTTCGGCCGACATCGCCTCGGTCGGGCTGGACTGGACCCGGCCCGAGGGGGCGGCGATCTTCGGCGATGGCGCGGCTGCGGTGGTGCTTGGCCATGCCGGGGCGGGCGTGCAGGGGGCAGGGCAGGGCTGGGCGGCGATGCGCCGGGCCTGCTGGCGCTGCGCATGGAAACATGGTCCGAAGGCCGCGATGCCTGTGTGCTGGCCGCCGGCGGCACCCGCGTCAATCCGGCAAGCGATGGCGGCATTCCCGCCGGTGACGCGCTGTTTCGCATGGACGGGCAGGCGGCCTTTCGCGTGGCCGCGAAGCGCCTGCCGCGCTTTCTGGCCCGGCTGCTGGCCTCTGCCGGGGTCACGCGCGAGGATATCGATGTGGTCATCCCCCATCAGGCAAGCGCGCAGGCGCTGGATCATGCCCGCGCATTGGTGGGCTTCGGCAAGGCGCAGCTTGTCGATATTTTCGCCGATCACGGCAATCAGATCGCCAGTTCGATCCCGACCGCGCTGCATCATGCCGCCAGCACCGGGCGCATGGTGCCGGGCAGGCTGGCGCTGCTGATCGGCACCTCGGCGGGGATATCGATCGGCGGCGCGCTGATCCGCTGCTAAGGGGGGGACGCCATGCCCATCGCCTGTGTGACCGGTGCCACCGGCTGTCTGGGACAGGCGCTTTGCGCCGATCTGGCCCGCGAGGGCTGGGAGATCCGCAGCCTCTCGCGCCACGCGACCCCGCCCGAAACCCCGGTCGCGCGCCATGACGCGCTGGATCTGGGTCGTGATCCGCTGCCCGAGGCTGCCTTGCGCGGCGTCGATGTGGTGTTTCATTGCGCGGCGCTGTCCTCGGCCTGGGGCGCGGCAGAGGAATTCCACAGCGCCAATGTCACCGCGACCGAGCGTTTGCTGGACGCCGCGCGCGCCGCTGGCGTGGCGCGTTTCGTCTTCGCCTCGACGCCGAGCCTTTATATCACCGGCAAGCCGCGGCTTGATCTGGCCGAGGACGCGGCCCTACCCACGCGCTTCCTGACTGAATATGCGCGCACGAAATATATCGCGGAAACGATTGTTCGCGCAGCGAATTCGCAAGATTTCACGACCGTGGCGCTGCGCCCCCGCGCGATTTACGGGCGCCATGACCGCGCGCTTCTGCCGCGCCTTCTGGCGGCTTTGGAAAGGGGCGCGGGCAGGCTGACCATTCCCGGCGACGGTCAGGCGCTGATCGACCCGACCCATGCCAGCGACGCCGCCCGCGCCATGCGGCTTGCGGCGCTGGCGGATGCGGGGGTGATCGGGGGGCGTGCCTATAACATCACCTCGGGTCAGGCGGTGACGGTGCATGATCTGCTGGACCGGCTGGAGGTTTCCCTGAACCGCAAGATCGCCCGGCGCAGCATCCCTTACGCGGCGGCGATGGCGGCGGCGGGCATGGCCGAGACCATGCAGCGCCTGCGCAACCCCGCTGCCGAGCCGGGCGTCACCCGCCATGCCGTGGCCGCGCTTGGCCTGTCGCTGACGCTGGATATCGGGGCGGCCCGGCGCGATCTGGGCTATGTCCCGCAGGTGGATCTGGCGAAGGGGCTGGCCGGGCTTTCCCCGCCGCCCGCGCATAAGGCCGTGCTGCCCGCGCGCGCCGATGACGGCGCGATCCGGCTTCAGATGCTGCGTGTCGGCGACTGCCTGACGGCGGGGACCGCGCTGCGGCGTGATGCGCTGCCCCTGCCGCATGTCGTGCCTGCCCTGGTCGCGGTTCTGGACCATGGCGGCGGTGATATCAGCCTGTTCGACGCGGGCTACGGGCGCCTCTGGCCGGGGATCACGCGCGCGCTGCCCGAGATCGGCTATCGCCTTGTCGTGCCCTCGCGCCTGCCGAAGCGGCAGCAGCTTGACGTCTCGCTGCGCCGTCTCGGGGTGGGCGCGGTCTCGCGCGTGGTCTTTTCGCATCTTCACGCCGATCATGTCGCGGGGCTTTTCGATCTGGACCGGGTGCCGCCCTGTCTGGCCAGCCATGAGGCGCTGAGCGCGCTGCAGGACATCCCCGATGGGCCGGGCGCGCTCAGTGACAGGATCGCCGCCATGCGCGCCGCCCTGCCGCTGGCGCTGGCGCGGCAATTGCGCGATCTGGCGCGGACCGGCCGGCTGAGCGCGATCGAGGCCGCGCCGCTGGTGTCGCTGCCGGGCCTTCTGGGCGGTCTGGGTCCGGGGCATGACCTGACGGGGGACGGCAGTGTCATCGCGCTGCCCTTGCCCGGCCATGGGCGGGGGCAGATCGGGCTTTGGCTGCCCCGCACATCGCGGGGCGCGGTGCTGCTGGCCGGGGATGCGGCCTTTTCCGGCGCGGCACTGCGCGACAGGGTGATGCCGCCTGTGGCGGTGGTGTCGCGTCTGGGCGATCCGGCGGCCTATCTGCGCACCTTCGGGATGCTGGCGCGGCTGGTCTCTGAAGGGGTCGAGGTCATCACCTCGCATGATCCGCATGTCCGCACGGCCTGACAGCGGCATCGCCGCCGCGATCCGCGCCTTTGCCTTCCATCGCTGGGGGCGCTTTGCGTCCCGCGCGGCGATTGCGGCGCATCAGGCCCGTTCCTGGGCGCATATGCGGCGCGAGATCCTGCCGCTGGCCCCCTTCTATGCGGGGCTGGACCCCGCCGATCCCCATGATCTGCCGCCGATGGACCGCGACCGGCTGATGGCGGAATTCGCGGGCGTCACGACAACCGGCATCACCCGCGCCGAGGCCGAGGCACTGGCACGCGCGGACGGGCTTGCGGCTGGGTTTTCGACCGGCACATCAGGGCGGCGCGGGCTGTTTCTGACCGCCCCGGCCGAGCGGCGGCTCTGGGCGGGGGCGCTGGCGGGGCGCTTCCTGCCGCGCCCGATGCTACGCCCGCAGCGGATCGCGCTGTTTCTGCGCGCCGACAACCGGCTTTATGACGCGCTCAATGCCGGGCCCCTGCGGCTGCGCTTCTTTGCTGCGACCGTTCCGCCGAAGACGTATCTTGACCGGCTCACGGGGTTTGATCCGACGGTTCTCGCAGGCCCCCCTTCCGTTCTGGTGGCGCTGGCGGACGCGCTGGCGGCGGCCGGGCGGCAGCTGCGCCCGCGGCTGATCCTCTGCGGGGCCGAGCCTGCCGAGCCGCAGGATCTGGCCGCGCTTCAGGGTGCTTTCGGCATCCGCCCCGACATCATCTATCAATGCACCGAGGGCGTTCTGGCCATGACCTGCCGTCACGGGCATCTGCACCTCAATGAACGCCACATCGCCTTCCGGCGCGAGGTGATCGATGCGCAAAGTGGGGCCTTCGTGCCGATCATCAGCGATCTGTCGCGCCGCAGCCTGATGGTGCTGAACTACCGGCTGGATGACGTGCTGGTGCCCGAGCCGGGCGATTGCCCCTGTGGCTGCGCCTCGGCCCGGATCGCGCGGATCGAGGGGCGGCTTGGCGACGCGATCTTCCTGCAAGGCGCGCAGGGCAGGCGCTGGATCAGCGCCGAAACCCTGCGCGCAATGGCTTTCGGCGTCGAAGGCACCCGTGACTGGGCGCTCGTGCAGAAGGCCCCCGATCATCTGCGCTTTCATTTGCCGGGCTGCGACAGGGACAGCGCCGCCGCAACCCTGCAAGTGGCCTGCGGGGCGCTGGCGCGGCGGCTGGACTGCATGCCCCCCCGGATCGAGGTCGCGCCCGATCTGCCCCCGCCCGAAGGCGTCAAGCGCCGCCGCATCCGCCGTCTTTTTGCCTGACCGGGGCGGGCGATCTTGCCGGAACCCCGGCTCTTGACCGATCCGCCTCATCGGGCGGCTTTCATGCCCGCCCCGGCTGCGTCCCGCGGCGGGTTGGGGTCGCGCCCGATCTGCCCCCGCCTGAAGGCGTCAAATGCGCTGCCGTTTTTTTGCCTGACCGGGGCGGGCGGTCTTGCCGGAACCTTGCCCCTTGGCCGATCCGCCCCATCGGGCGGCCTTCGTGTCCGGCCCCGCTGGCGCGGTGGCCTGGTTGCGTCCCGCCTCAGGGTGGGGCGGCTTTCTTCGGATGGCTTCTCCTGCCCCTTTCGGCCGGCTATGCTGCGGCTTCCGGCCCCCTGAGGGGGGCTTGCCGCAGAAGGATGCCGCCAATGATCAGCCTGTCACGCCCTTTGCATTCGGGCTTTCCCTTGCCGGGCATCGGGGGGTGCGCGTGACCCCTGCTGCGCGTGTCGGGGCCGCCATCGGCATTCTCGATGCGATCCTGGCCGGTCAGCCTGCCGAACCGGCGCTGCTGGCCTGGGCGCGTGCCAGCCGGTTCGCCGGTTCGGGCGACCGGGCGGCGGTGCGCGATCTCGTGTTCGAGGCGCTCAGGCGGCGTGACAGCCTTGCCGCGCTTGGCGGGGGGCTGGGCGGACGCGGGCTGATGCTGGGGCTGGCGCGGCTGCGCGGCGATGATCCGGCGGCGATCTTTTCGGGGCAGGGCCATGCGCCCGCGCCCCTTGCCCCCGGCGAGGGCGAGGGTGCCGCCAGCCCGTCCGATGCCGATGCGCTCAGCGATCTGCCCGGCTGGATCTGGCCGGAATGGCAGCGCTCGCTCGGGGGGGGCGCGCTGGCGGCGGCGCATCTGATGCGCGGGCGTGCCCCGGTCTGGCTGCGCGTCAACCCGCGCCTTGCCACCCCGGCCAGGGCGGCGGCGGCCCTTGCCGGTGACGGGATCGGGACCGATCCGCACCCGGCGCTGCCCTCGGCCCTGCGCGTGAGCGAAGGCGAGCGCCGGATCGCCGCCAGCCGGGCATATCTTGATGGCATGGTCGAATTGCAGGATCTGTCGCCGCAGATGGCCTGCGCCCTGCTGCCGCTTCGCAAGGGCGACCGCGTGCTGGACTACTGCGCGGGCGGGGGCGGCAAATCGCTGGCGCTGGCCGCGCGCGCGGATATCGCGCTGACCGCGCATGATGCGGCCCCGGCGCGCATGTCCGATCTGCCCGCGCGCGCGCGGCGCGCCCGCGTGCCGATCACCGTGTCGCCCCCGCAGCGGCTGGCGCGCGCCTATGATCTGGTGGTGGTCGATGTGCCCTGTTCGGGCTCGGGCACATGGCGGCGCACGCCGGATGCGAAATGGCGGCTGACGCCCGACGGGCTGGATGCGCTGCGCGACACCCAGGCCGCGATCTTGCGCGACGTGGCGGGTCTGGTGGTGCCGGGCGGGCATCTGGCCTATATGACCTGTTCGGTTCTGGCGCAGGAAAACGAAGACCGGATTGATGATTTTCTGAACGATAACAATGCGTTTCGAAAGGTGTCCGACCGGCGCTGGCTGCAACCGGATGGATCGGACGGATTTTATCTATCTCTGCTGCGACGAGAGGGGGCGGATTAACGCTTTGTTAAACCTTGGCGCGTAAGCATCGGAAAAAGAGGACAGGATTCGGGGATGAAGAAATTGCTGCGCCGGCTGCCCGGTCATGTCGGGCTTTGGGTGCCCTTGCTGGCGCTGCCGCTGCTGGTCGGCGAAATCATGCTGCATGCCTCGGCATTTCATGCGAATCCGGGCGCAACCCTGTCATTGATGGCCGCTGTTACTGTCTTCGGCTGGTATTTTCTGGGTGGGGGGCTGGCGCTGGCCCATCTGCGCGATGGTATCCGCCGCCGCCGGCAACTGGCGCGGCTGCGCCCCGTGCTGGAAGCCGCGCCGCGCGCTGAATGGGCGGTGGATGGCGACGGGCTGGTGCTGGCGCAATCGGCGCGGGCGCTGGATCAATGGGGCGATTTCACCGGGCGTCCGCTGGCGCAGCTTCTGGGCGGGCGCATCGCGGATGCGGCAGGCGAAAGCGCGCGGCTATGCGCGCGCGCCCGGCGCCATGGCAAGGCCGATCTCTCTCTGCCGGGGGGGGCGGGGATACACGCCGATCAGGCCGGCAGCCATATTCTGCACATCAGGCTCATGGATGAAGCCCCGGCCCCCGCGCCCGCGCCTGAGCCGATGGATTACGACCGCCTGCCGATCGCGGTCCTGCGCCTTGGCGCTGACGGGACCGTCTTGCAGGCCAATCGCGCCGCCCAGCCCTATTGCGGCGGCCAGGTCGAGAAGACGCATATCTCGAAGCTGCTCGACGGTCTTGGCCGGCCCTTCGACGATTGGCTGGCCGAGGCGCTGAAGGCCGGCCAGCCGCTCCCGCCCGAGGTGCTGCGCGCCCCCCGCGCCGGGCAGGACCGCTTCATTCAGGTCTCGCTTCATGCCGAGGGTGGGGATACCCTGATCGCCGTTCTCTCGGATGCGCGCGCGCTCAAAACGCTGGAGGCGCAATTCGTCCAAAGCCAGAAAATGCAGGCGGTCGGCCAGCTTGCCGGTGGAATTGCGCATGATTTCAACAACCTGCTGACCGCGATCAGCGGGCATTGCGACCTGCTGATGCTGCGCCATGACAAGGGCGACCCCGATTACGCCGATCTTGACCAGATCAGCCAGAACGCCAATCGCGCGGCCAATCTGGTCAGCCATCTGCTGGCGTTTTCACGCAAGCAGACGCTCAAGCCGCAGCAGCTTGATCTGCGTGATACGCTGGCCGATCTGTCGCATCTGCTGAACCGGCTGGTGGGCGAAAAGATCACGCTGGATTTCCGCCATGATCCGCGCCTTGACCCGGTGCGCGCCGATCGCAGCAAGATCGAGCAGGTGATCATGAATCTTGTGGTCAATGCCCGTGATGCAATGCCGTTTGGCGGGCGGATCGATATTTCGACCCAGAATGCCGAACTGGCCAAGCCGCAGCTTCATGGCCGTTTCGCGGTCCCGCCGGGGCGCTATGTGCGGGTCTCGGTGGCCGATCAGGGCGCGGGGATCGCCCCTGATGTGCTCGGCAAGATTTTTGAGCCCTTCTTCACCACGAAACGGGTGGGTGAGGGGACGGGCCTTGGTCTTTCAACGGCTTACGGGATCGTCAAGCAGACCGGCGGCTATATCCTCTGCGACAGCACCTTGGGTGAGGGGACGGTTTTCACCATCTATCTGCCCGTGCATTCCGGCGCGGAGACCCCGGTTGAGGATGCGCCGCCCCGCGCGCCCGCGGTCACGCTTGGCGCCCGCCCCGATCAGCATGTGCTTCTGGTCGAGGACGAGGCCCCGGTGCGCGCCTTCGCCAGCCGGGCGCTGAAGCTGCGCGGCTATCAGGTGATCGAAGCCGCCTCTGGCGAGGAAGCGCTGGCCCTGCTGACCGATGATCGCTTGCAGATCGATCTTTTCGTCTCTGATGTGGTCATGCCGGGGCTTGATGGGGTCAGTTGGGTGCGCCACGCGCTGAAGGACCGGCCCCGGACGCGGGTGATCTTCATGTCCGGCTATACCGAGGACGTGTTCGAGGATGGCCGAAACCCCATCGACGGCGCATCCTTCCTGCAAAAACCCTTTTCACTCAGCGACCTGATCGCCGCAGTGGGTGAAAAGCTGGACTGCGCGGCTTAACCTGCGGCATGGCCGGTATCGGGTTTGAGGCTGGCGTAAAGCGCCAGATCGGCGGCCAATGCCCGGCGCAGCGCAGCTTCGGTCCCGGCAGCGAGCGACACATCCGCAGCGGGCGGCACATTGATCCGGGGAAGGATCACCTCGCACCCCAGCCTGTCATCAAGAAACTGCGTAAAAATGTCGATATCTTCATAGCGGAAAATTCGGTCGACCAAGGGCTTTGCGCCACCCAGAAAGGCCGATTGCGTGCAGATCCCCTGCGTCACCGCGCCCGGCGCGGCAAGATAGCGGCGCACGAAATCCTCAAAACCCTGTTCGGGGCTGTCGTCGGCATCGCGCCGCTCAAAGCGATACCAGCTTCGCAGCCATTCGACCGGCTCGCGCATCAGGGCGACGGTGGTGAACGCCCCTGCCGCGATTTCCCCCAGAAAGGGTTGCAGATGCTGCCGATAACGCGCCGCATCCACATGTTTCAGCGCGGGCGGGCGCTGCATCGCAAGGCTTGCCAAGGGTTCCAGCGCGACCTCGATCGCGGTCGATCCCGCCTTCGGTGTGGCCAGGAAAACCAGCCGCTCCTCCCAGAAAATCAGCATATGTCCCTCCGTCGGGCTGAAACGGAATTACGCTCTGCCCGTGGGGCTGTAAACCTTTGCTTAAGGAAATCCTGCTAGACGCAGCTTATGGCGCTTGCCAGACAGATCGCATTCGCATATGAGAACATTAACGGAACAAATCAGCGCGCCGATTGAGCCATGCCGGCGCATCTGACATAAGGGCTGGGAGTAGGCAGGATGAGCGGTACAAATATGGACAAAAGATCGCCGGAAAAGCAGAAGGCGCTTGACAGCGCGCTGGCGCAGATCGAACGGCAGTTCGGCAAGGGCTCTATCATGAAGCTCGGTGCCGACAATCCGGTCACCGAGATCGAGGCGACCTCTACCGGGTCACTGGGGCTGGATATCGCACTTGGCATTGGCGGGCTGCCAAAGGGGCGGATCATCGAAATCTATGGCCCGGAAAGCTCGGGCAAGACGACGCTGACGCTGCATTGCATTGCGGAAGAGCAGAAAAAAGGCGGGGTCTGCGCCTTTGTCGATGCCGAACATGCGCTTGATCCGCATTATGCGCGCAAACTGGGCGTCAATCTGGATGAGCTGCTGATCTCGCAGCCCGATACGGGCGAACAGGCGCTGGAAATCGTCGATACGCTGGTGCGTTCGGGCGCGGTCAGCATGGTGGTGGTCGATTCCGTTGCGGCCCTGACCCCGAAAGCAGAGATCGAGGGCGATATGGGCGACCATCAGGTCGGTGCCCAGGCCCGGCTGATGAGCCAGGCGATGCGCAAGCTGACGGCGTCGATCGGGCGTTCGAACTGCATGGTGATCTTCATAAACCAGATCCGCATGAAGATCGGCGTGGTGTATGGCAGCCCCGAGACGACATCGGGCGGGAATGCGCTGAAATTCTACGCCTCGGTGCGTCTTGATATCCGCCGCACCGGCTCGGTCAAGGACCGAGACGAGGTGGTTGGCAACAGCACCCGCGTCAAGGTCGTGAAGAACAAGGTCGCGCCGCCCTTCCGGCAGGTGGAGTTCGACATCATGTATGGCGAGGGTATCTCGAAACGCGGCGAATTGATCGATCTGGGCGTCAAGGCGGGCGTGGTCGACAAGGCCGGTTCCTGGTATTCCTATGGCGATGAACGTATCGGGCAGGGGCGTGAAAACGCCAAGCAATTCCTGCGCGACAACTCCGCGCTCGCCAATGAGATCGAGGACAAGATCCGCGCAAGTCACGGTCTGGAATTCGAGATCACCGATGGGGAAACCGACGTCCTTACGGATGAGTGACATCAGGAATAAGGCGGTTTGTTCTGACAGGACCGGTGCCGTTGCGCCGGCCTGTTCATCACGACG
>JAUNTV010000035.1:0-3710 GCA_030538515.1 Paracoccus sp. (in: a-proteobacteria) | reverse complement strand
GCGGCGAATGACCGGTCTGGCTGTGGATGGCGGCGCGATCCGGCATGTCAGGCCGGGACGCATTGCCTGGCGCGATATGTGGCGGCGCTATCAGGGAAGCGGGGGCGCAGCGCCGAGACAGCAGGTGAAATGGGGGCATGGGATGGATGAGGCTGGCCCGGTTCGTTCCCCTAGGCACCAACCCCAATCAATGGATTGATATATTGTCGTCTGTCTGATTCACGTCCGCCTGCCATGCAGGGAAGGTGAGCGATGTCGGGGTATTGGCTTTCAGATCGGGCCTGGGCAACAATTACGCCGCATTTGCCCACGAACCAACCCGGGGCGCGGCGGGTGGCTGAGTGAGGAGGAGCAGAAAACAGTCCGGGGGACTGTTTTCCCGACGAACGGGTCATCAGCGGCATCATTCATGTGCTACGGGTGGGCTGCCGCTGGCAGGATTGCCCGCCCGAATACGGCCCCTCGACCACGATCTGCAACCGCTTCAACCACTGGAGCCATCGCGGCCTCTGGACCCGCATCTTCGCCACGCTTTCGGCACAGGCGGAACGGCCCGGCGATCCGAGCATCGACAGCAGCATAACGGCGCGGGCGGCATCGTTGATGCGGGCGTGGATCACCATCTCGCGGTAAGCGGAAACTTCCAGCAGCTTGGTCAGCGGCTCGCTTTCAAGGTCCAGCACAGGGCCAAGCTGCGGCGCGCGCAATCAGGTCGGCCTTCATGGCCGCAAGGATTGCTTCGAAATCCAGCGTTTCGACCACATCAGGGGGCGTCAGAAGGCCCAGATTGATAGCGCTGTAGCTCACAAGATCACCCCGTCGATACCGGGATCGAGCAGGAGGACAGCGAGTTCTGGGCCGATGGCGATCCCCGCGTTATCGCCTTCACCATGACTATTTCCGAATATGGCGGCGATTGCGGCGGGGCTTCGGCCCTGATCCGGGCGATCTCGGCCATTCAGACGGTCGCGAACCTTGATCGTTGCTTCAAGCAAGAGAAAGCCTGCCCGGTCTCGATCCGGCAGGCGTTTTCCTAAAGTAGTCAGGCTGTTTCCGAACGAGGTGGACGCTCACCCTTTGCGTTCCAGCAGAATTTTTCCTCTAAGCGTATGTATCAGGGTGCCACAGTTCTATTGCATAGTTGTACGCTGCGGTTCTCAAGGCAGGGGACTTGACCATGAAGGCTTGGCCCCCAAGCCATTCCAAGAAATTAGATATATTCAGTTTTTCTTCGTTTGAAAGCTCATCCTGCAAGCGAATTGACCAGTCATTGTCGGCAAGTTTGTGCAAGACGCTTTCAAAATGGAACGAGTCCACAGGCGCATCGCTGCGAAGATACGCTAGCAGATGAGGCAACCAATAGGCGACCGCTGGGTAGCTCATGTAACCGATTGCAACATAATCAGCATTTTCCTCCCCAAATGTCGCGGCGGAACTGCTGAATTTTTCGCAGACCGAGGATGCTTCCCAATCATTGGGGTCAATTCCATCCAGAAGAAGCGGGGTGGGCGGTGTAGATTTCATGATGCTTTCCGTTGCCAGTGGTTATTGCCCAAGCAGCCTTTGACAGTTGGAAATCGCATTCTGGCGTTCTTGAATCGCCTTAACATGTCCTGCGTCTCCACCACGGCAGCACGTATTATCGATGGTCCGCCGAGCGTCGATGCATCTGGAATGCTGGACGATTTTTGAGCTTAGGACCATTTTTATATCCGTTCCTAGACACGCCCTAGCAGCTCCGCACTGATTTTCAACATTGTTTTGCAATTTTCTATGCTGGGAAGCCGTTCATGTCCCTGTGCTCTGAGCATAGCCAGGAAAGCTAGTTTCCGCGAAGATAGCGGTTGCGGCGATGAATCCCGAATATCTCACATCCACGCCTTGGAGAGATGGAAAGGGCGACAGTGCAAGTGAAGCACCAACGCACCAATCGCTTTGTTGTTCCGTATGTGCGAACCTGTCTCGGTCTTTTCCTCGCGGAATATAGTTTTCCATTCTAACCGAATGGCCACCACCGCCGGCGCGGTGTGATCGATGGCGATGGAAGCATCCGACGTAAGCCGCCTGATCATGACCTCAGGCTACTCGGGAAATTAAGCCACATTGACGGACGTGACCTAATATTAATCAATAACAATTTGTTACGCGGTCGCGATGCACCGCGTGAGTATGGCCCGCCCAAAACACTCGACAACCGCTGGAAGCGTTGGGCCGGGTGGGGCTGTTCACCCGGATGATGCACGGCCTGGCGTCCGGGGTCGCCGGCGAAAAGATCATCATGACCGATGCGACCTGGCTGAAAGCCCATCGCACGGCCTTCTGCCTGCGGGTTAAGAAAGGGGGTGTGGACGACTGATCGGGCGCTCGAAACGCTGTATGAATATCAGGTATCACGCCGCCGCCGATGCGCGAGGCCGCCCGATCAGCCTGCTCGTCACGGCCGGTCCGGTCAGCGGCGACGGTGGAGCCGCAGCTTTGCCGCGCAGCTTTCCAAAGGAGGACTGGATGGCGGAGGATCGCGTCTATGATGCTGACGGGTTCGGAAATACGTTGAAAGACAAAGGGATAATGGCCCGCATCCCCGGGCGGAGGAGCCGCAAGAGAGCCGTCCGATACGACAAACGCCGAAACCGCATCGAGATCATGTTCGCAAGACCCAAGGACTGGCGGCGCGTGGCCACCCGATACGGCAGATGCCCCATCGTCTTCCTTTCAGCCATAGCCCCCTCGCAGCGACCGCCCTTTTCTGGCTTCAAGCGGTGTTGAGGCCGCTTCCTAGCCGGTTTCGCCATCCTCGCCGTTTTCGTCATCGTCGCCGAAGCGGGCGTCGTCGGCGTATTCATCCTCGCCTTCGCCGACATATTTGGCCGAATTGCGGATCGAGATATTGTCATGGCCTTCATCCATGACGACATCGGCCGGGATCTCGCCGGCGAGCCATTCGCGGACGTCTTCGCGGACCTCTTCGGCTTCCTGCCCCTCTAGCCCGGCGATATAGCGCAGGAATGCGCGCTGATCGCCGTCGATCTCGTCGAGATCGGATTCGTCCGCATCGGGCCAGCGATCAAGGATCGCATCGTAAAAAGCGGGCCAGTTGCTTGCGACGTGATGCCATTTCATCGTTACCTCCACGGTTTGTCGCGCCGTCATTCATGGGCGGAACACCATCCCGCCCCGCCCGGTTCCCGTCAATCAACGCCCTGATCGCGCCACCAGGTTTCGGGCAGAAAGCCGGGGTAATCGCCATAAACCGGGATATCATCGGGGAATTTCAGCCGCGCGTCATGGGCCAGCCGGCTGACCGGGGAAAAACCGGTCGGGATCACATAGCGCCCCGAGACCAGCACCCGGTCAAGCGCCTGCACGGCGGCCAGATAATCCTCGTGGCTTTCCGAGTTGAGCATTTCCGCGATCATCGCCTCGGCGGCGGGTGCGTTCATGCCCATCCAGTTGCGGGTTCCGGGCTCGCTCACACCGGCTGAACCCCAGTAGAGCAGCTGCTCATTGCCCGGCGAAAGGGAAAGCGCGCGGTCATACCAGGTCATGTCGAAGTCGTAATTATTGGTGCGTTCGACATATTGCGCGCTGTCGAGCATGGTCACGCTGGCCTGCACGCCCAGTTGCCGCAGTGCCTCGGTGTAGATCTGGGCGATCTGGCGCATCTCGGAGGCACTGGTCATCGCCGCCCCGGACTGGTTGAGCAGGATCTG
>JAUNTV010000430.1 GCA_030538515.1 Paracoccus sp. (in: a-proteobacteria) | reverse complement strand
TTTTCGGGCGAATTCTGGCTGGCAGGCCGCGCGCGGGAACTGGGGCTGATCGACGGCATCGCCCATCTGGCCCCGAAAATGCGCACGCTTTACGGCGATGACATCCGCTTTCAGGTCTTCGGCCCGCGCCGTGGCTTTCTGAGCCGCTTCGGGCTGAGCGGCGCGGATTTCGCCCATGAGACGCTGGCCGCGGTCGAGGAACGCGCCGCTTTCCAAAGGTTCGGCGCATGATCAAGACCGTCCTGCTGATCCTGCTGATCTTCGTCGCCATCGCCATCGCCATGGGGCCGGGCCTGCGCCGGTTCTTCGCCAGACTGCTGGGGTTGCCTTACCGTGATCGTTGATCTTCTGCTTGTCGCGCTCGGGCTCGGGTTTCTGGTGGTGGGGGGCGATTATCTGGTGCGCGGCGCGGTGGCGCTGGCGCTCAGACTGGGGATTGCGCCGGTGATCGTGGGCCTGACGGTGCTGGCCTTTGGCACATCGGCACCCGAACTGATCGTTTCGGTCGCGGCCGCCGTCGGCGGCAAGCCGGGCATCGCGCTTGGCAATGTCGTCGGCTCGAATATCGCCAATGTGCTGCTGATCCTGGGCGCGACCGCGCTGATCGCCCCGATCCTGAGCCGCGAGCAAGAGCTTAACAAGGCGCTGCTTTACGCCGTTCTCGCATCAATCCTGCTGATCGTGCTGTGCTGGTTCGGGCCGCTTCGCTGGTGGCACGGGGTGATCCTGCTGTCCGGGCTGGCGCTGACGCTGCTGCTGCAATTGCGCAGCGCAAGGGCCGGGCGCGGGGAAGCGCCCGACATGGACATGCCGGTCAGGACCGTGGCGATGCGTGTCATCCTGTTCTGGCTGGCGCTTGGGCTGGTGGCGCTGCCTGTCGGCGCGCAGCTTCTGGTGCGCGGCGCCAGCGATATCGCCAGCAGTTTCGGGATCAGTGACGCGGTGATCGGGCTGACGCTGGTGGCGGTGGGGACATCATTGCCCGAGCTTGCGGCCTCGGTCGCGTCGGCGCTGAAAGGGCGGGCGGATATGGCGCTTGGCAATGTCATCGGCTCGAACCTGTTCAATATTCTGGCGATCATGGGCATCACCGCCTTCTTCGGCCCGCTGCCCGTGCCCGCGCAGATGCTGCGCGTCGATCTTTGGGTGATGCTGGCGACGACGCTTCTGATCGCGCCTTTCCTGCTGCGCGGCATCGCCATCGGGCGGCTGGCGGGCGCGGGGCTGGTGGCGCTTTACGCGGGCTATGCGGCCTGGCTTCTGGCTGCCTGAGGGGGCGGCGGGCATGGGCGGTTTTTTGCCGGTCCCGCTGCGCTGCGGCGGGACCTTTCCGCGCCGGGCTGCGGCAGATTGTCCACCTTTCGCAGCGTCGTAACAAAAGCGTCAAGATTCCGTATTGAAAATCAGTGGATTGGCAGAGCCTCATAAAAAACACCGCAAAATCAAAAGATTACATATGTGCTTAAAAAATGAGCAATCATTGAAATCCCCCGCAATTGCAAGGAAAACCGCGCTGCCCCTGAACCCGCCCACAGAGTTATCCACAGAAACCGTGGATGAGTTTCCCCTTGCGTTCAGGGGCGGGAACTTGCAGCCGACGGGTAGAATCACACATTGCTTGTCATGACCGATCCGACGCCTTCCCTGCCGCCCGAACCCCCCGCCCTGACGGGGCAGCCGCTGATCGCGGCCTATCTGAAAACGCTGGATTCCTCGCCCGGTGTCTACCGGATGCTGGGGTCAAAGGGCGATGTGCTTTACGTTGGCAAGGCGCGCAACCTTCGCGCGCGCGTGTCCAGCTATGCGCGCGGGCATGGCCATACCCATCGCATCGCGCGCATGATCCGCGAAACGCATTCGATGATGTTCCTGACCACGCGCACCGAGACCGAGGCGCTGCTGCTGGAA
>JAUNTV010000429.1 GCA_030538515.1 Paracoccus sp. (in: a-proteobacteria) | reverse complement strand
CTGCATCAGCCCGCACAGCCCGTCGCGGCCGTGACCGAGGCCACGCGCATGATCTGGGACGATATGATCGACACGATGGAGGCCATGCCCGGCGTGGGTCTGGCCGCCCCCCAGATCGGGATCATGCTGCGGCTGGCCGTGGTCGATGCCAGCGACCGGCGCGGGCAGGTCGTGCGCATGGCCAACCCCGAAGTGCTTCACGCCTCGGTCCAGTTCCGCGATCATGAGGAGGCCAGCCCCAACCTGCCCGGCGTATCCGCCCGGATCAGCCGCCCGCGCGCGGTGACGGTGCGTTTTCTCAACGAGGCGGGCGAGACCGAAGAGCGCGATTTCGTCGGCCTCTGGGCGACGAGCGTGCAGCATCAGATCGATCATCTGAACGGGCGGCTTTATGTCGACCATCTGACGCCGCTGCGCCGCAAGATGCTGGTGGCGCGGTCGAAAAAGCTGGCGCGGGCTTAGGTCGGGCGGCAGGAAAGGGGGGCTGCGCGAAGAAAGGGGTGCCGATGCGCGTGATCTTCATGGGAACGCCGGATTTTTCGGTTCCTGCGCTGCGGGCGATTGCCGCCGCGCATGAGGTCGTCGCGGTCTATTCGCAGCCGCCGCGCGCCGCCGGGCGGGGGCAGAAGCCGCGCCCCTCGCCGGTTCATGCCGCAGCCGAGGCGATGGGCCTGCCGGTGCTGGTACCCACCCGGCTGAAGGCGCCCGAGGATCAGGCGGTTTTCGCGGGTCTGGGCGCGGATGTGGCGGTGGTGGTCGCCTATGGGCTGATCCTGCCCGGGCCGGTTCTGGAAGCGCCGGGGCTGGGTTGTCTGAATATCCATGCCTCGATCCTGCCGCGCTGGCGGGGGGCCGCGCCGATCCAGCGTGCCGTGATGGCGGGTGATGCCGAGACCGGCGTGGCGATCATGCAGATGGAAGCGGGGCTGGATACCGGCCCCGTGCTGGCCGAGGCCCGCACGCCCATCGGCCCCGAGGATACCGGCGGCGATCTTCATGACCGGCTGGCCCTGATGGGGGCCGATCTGATCGCCGATGTGCTGGTCCGGCTGCCGATGGATGCGCGCGCGCAGCCGCAGGAGGGCGTGACCTATGCCGCCAAGATCGACAAGGCCGAGGCCCGTATCGACTGGGCGCGCCCCGCGTCCGAGGTGGATCGCCAGATCCGCGGCCTTTCCCCCTTTCCCGGCGCGTGGTGCGAGATCGCGGGCGAGCGGGTGAAGCTTCTGCGCTCGCGGCTGGCGGATGGCGGGGGCGTGCCGGGCCAGGTGCTGGGCGGGTTTCGCATCGCCTGCGCGCCGGGCGCGATCGAGGTCATCGAGGCGCAGCGCGCGGGCAAGCGCCCGATGCCGGCGGATGAGATCCTGCGCGGGATGGTGCTGCCGGAACGGCTGGACTGACGCGCGCTCAACCCGTCTCGCGCAGCCATTTGCGCAGCCGCGCTCGCGCATTGGCATAGGGCGAGGCGCTGTTTAGCTGGATCATCCGACCCTTGCTGTATGTGCCATACCACGCCCGGCCGTAAAGCTCGCCCTTGGACCGCAGGGCGAGCTGCGCGCGCAGGCGGAGCTGAACATCGCGCAGCATATCCAGCAGTTCCCCCCATTCAAGGTCCTGATAATCCGCATAAAACTTTTCCGCCAGCCGCCCCGGATCACTCCAGGAAAAGCCGGTTTCAGGGAAGTCCACGGCCTGCCCCCGGTCGTCATGGTCCAGCCATGTCAGCACCAACGTATTCCAGCCGATCAGATAGGCCACCAGATCGGCGATCAGCCGGGCGAAATTCGTGTCGACGGCCGTCAGCAAATCGGCCTTGCTGGCTGGCACCGCCATGGCTTTCCCTTTCTTGCCGGTTTGCGCCATGCTGGCATGCTTGCGCCCCGGCGCGCCAGCCATTACAAGGGGCGCGTCGCGGGTGTAGCTCAATGGTAGAGCAGCA
>JAUNTV010000034.1 GCA_030538515.1 Paracoccus sp. (in: a-proteobacteria) | reverse complement strand
TGATCCCGGTCTCGACGGTTCTTGTCTCGCCGCTGATCTCGGGCGCGAAATCACTGCTGCGCCGCGCCCGTGGCTAAGGCCCGCGCCCGGCCTGCCCGGCCTGCGGCAAAATGAAAATCACCGGGCAGGCACGCCCTGCCGGGTCGGCACCTGTCCTGAATGAAAGGCAGATATCACCGGGCAATCCCCGCCTCCGCCACCGGATATCACCGGGCATATGGTGGCCGGTGAAATTTCATCCACAAGATTTCGTCAATATTAACGAATTTTTCCTTTACAGCGGCGTCTGGCTGGCACACCCTGATCTTGTGGGACCAGCCGACAGAACCACAGCCTGTTGCGGTCTCACACGAAACACGGTGGATCAAACACCGGACAACATGGGGACAGCGGGCATGGCGCAGACGGACAGCTATATCCACAGCACCGAGATTCATCCGATCGATATCGTCGAGACGATCGCCACCCATCACGAATGGGATTTCGACCGGCTCGCCGATGACCAGATCGCCATGGCAGTCGAAGGCCAGTGGCGCAGCTATTCGATCACGCTGGCCTGGTCGAGCAACGAAGAGATGCTGCGTCTTATCTGCACCTTCGACATGGACCCGCCGGCGGAACGCATGGGCGTGCTGTATGAGGCGCTGAACATGGCCAATGATCAGGTCTGGGACGGGGCCTTCACCTTCTGGCCCTCGCAGCGGATGATGGTCTGGCGCTACGGGCTTTGTCTGGCGGGCGATTCCATCGCCGCGCCCGAGCAGATCGACCACATGATCCGCAACGCCGTGGAACAGGCCGAACGGCTTTACCCCGCCTTCCAGCTTGTCGCATGGGGCGACAGCACGGCGGCGGCGGCTCTGGACATCGCCATGGGCGCGGCCTACGGACGGGCATAGGCGGGCCGCGAATAACGGTGCGGCCCCGGAACAGGGGGCGCGATGGATTTTTCCGAAATCAATGAAAACGGGCTGGTGCTGATCGGCTGCGGTCGCATGGGCGGGGCATTGCTGAGCGGCTGGCTGGCAAACGGTATCGCACCCGGCGCGGTCACGGTGATCGACCCCCATGCCAGCCCCGAATGGGCCACGAAAGGCGTGGCGCTGAACGCGGCACCCCCCGCCGATCCTGCGGTTCTGGTCATCGCGGTCAAGCCGCAGATGATGGCCGAGGTGCTGCCAAAAATCAGCCTTGGCGCGCGGACGCTGGTTCTGTCGGTCGCCGCTGGTGTCACGCTGGCCGCTTACGGACGCGCCTTTCCGGGCGCGCGCATCATCCGCGCCATGCCCAACACGCCCGCCGCCATCGGCAAGGGCATCACCGCGCTGATCGGCAATGACGCAGCCGACGCCCGGACCCTGACCTTGGCCGAGGGGCTTTTGTCCGTGGTGGGCGCGGTGATCCGGCTGGAGGACGAGCGCCAGATGGATGCGGTGACGGCGCTCTCTGGCTCTGGCCCGGCCTATGTCTTTCACCTGATCGAGACCATGGCCGCCGCTGGCGAGGCGCAGGGCCTGCCCGCCGACATGGCCCTGCAACTGGCGCGCGCCACGGTCGCGGGCGCGGGCGCGCTGGCGATGGCCGATGATACGCCCCCCGCGCAACTGCGCGAAGCCGTGACATCGCCCCATGGCACCACGGCCGCGGGGCTGGGCGTGCTGATGGACCCGCGCGCCGGCCTGCCGCCCCTGATCGCGGCCACCGTCGCCGCTGCCGCCGAACGTTCGCGAGAGTTGGGAAAATGACCATCACCTATGATGATTTCGCCCGCGTCGATATCCGCGTGGGCACGATCACCCGCGCCGAACCCTATCCGCAGGCACGCAAGCCCGCGATCAAGCTGTGGGTCGATTTCGGCGCCGAAATCGGCGAGAAGCGCAGCTCGGCCCAGATCACGCAGCATTATACCCCCGAGGCGCTGATCGGGCGGCAGGTGCTTGCGGTGGTGAACTTCCCGCCGCGCCAGATCGGGAAATTCATCTCCGAGGTGCTGGTGCTTGGCCTGCCCGACCCGAAGGGAGAGGTCGTTCTGATCTCCCCCGATCACCCCGTGCCCGATGGCGGAAGGATGTTCTGATGAAGCTTCTGGTCACTCGCCGCATGACGCCGCAGGCCGAAAGCGCGATCTCGGCGCGTTTTGACGCCACCTTCCGCGACAGCAACACCCCCCTGACCACGCCCGAGGCAGCGGCAGCCCTTCACGATCATGACCTGATCATGCGACGCTTTCGGCGCGGCGGCATTCGCCGCCCCCCCGCGCTGCAAGCTTCTGGCCAATTTCGGGGCGGGCTATAACCATATCGACATCGCGGCGGCGCGGGCGGCGGGCGTGGCCGTGACCAACACGCCCGATGTGGTGAGTGATGCGACCGCCGAACTGGCCATCACCCTGCTTCTGATGACCGCGCGCCGCGCAGGCGAGGGCGAGCGCCTTGCCCGCAGCGGCACATGGACCGGCTGGCACCCGACGCAGATGCTTGGCGCACTTGTCACGGGGCGGTCGCTTGGCGTGATCGGCATGGGGCGCATCGGGCGCAGCATCGCGCGAAGGCTACATCTGGGCTTCGGGATGGAGATCAGCTTCTTCAACCGCTCGGCCGTCTCGGCGCTGGATTTCCCGGCCCGCCAGCTTGCCACCATAACCGAGGTCATGCGCGCCAGCGATTTCGTGGTGATCGCCGTGCCCGGCGGTGCGGAAACCCGCCATCTGATCGGGGCCGAGGCGCTGTCCGCGCTTGGACCTGCCGGCATCATCATCAATATCGCACGTGGCGATGTCATCGATGAAGCCGCCCTGATCGCGGCGCTTGGCGCGCGCCAGATCCGCGCGGCGGGTCTGGATGTGTTCGAACATGAACCCCATATCCCGCCCGCCCTGTCGGCGCTGGAAAATGCCGTACTGCTGCCCCATCTGGGCACCGCGGTCGAGGAAACCCGGACCGAAATGGCCTTGCGCGCCCTGGCCAACCTGACCGCTTTCACCGAAGGCCGCCCCCTGCCCGACCCCGTTTCCTGAAACGCGGGGCTAACCTTTATCAAGGAACCCCTTTCCGCCGCCCCCGCGTTGAGAAGGGCGATCCACATAACGGGAAGGAAAGACCAATGAACAGGGATATCATTGCAGGCAAATGGGAACAGATCAAAGGCTCCGTGAAAGAGAAATGGGGCGATCTGACCGATGATGATCTGACGCAGATCGACGGAAAGAAGGATCAGCTTGCTGGCAAGCTTCAGGAAAAATACGGCTGGACCAAGCAAGAGGCCGAGCGGGAACTGGACGATTTCTTCCGCGACCGCTGAGCCTGCGCCCTGCCTTTGGCGGGGCGGTCAGATACCGCCCCGCCAGATCCTGCCCCGCCCTATGAAAAAGGACGCCGGATGGCGTCCTTTTTTTAACAGTTCGACGCAACCGCTGCTTGATTTCCCAACGCGACCGAGACGCCACTCGCTAACCGTCTACATGATGTGAAACTAGCAAACATTTACCGTGCCATGTAGGAGAAATCCGGGCGCTCGGCCTGTCTTTTTCGACAGCGCAGGGTTGCAGATGGCGGTTTTTGGCACCGCAAACCATGTATTGAACGGCATTCACCCCCCGGAACCCGGCCCACGGAACCGATCCCGCCGGGGCGGGCGCATCACGCCCCCCGCAGTGGCAGGCGGGTGATCAGATGAAAGCGCCCGTCCGCCGCCTCGCCCATCAGGCTGAGGGCATCGATGACAAGGGGCGCGGGAAGCATGCGCAGGCGCGGGCGCAGGCTGGCCTCGGCCCGGGTCAGCAGGTCATCTTCCAGCCCGTCGCTAAGGGTCATGTGAAAGCGGAATTCCGTCATGACATAGGGATAGCCCCATTCTTCCAGATAGGCGCGCTGCGCGGGGGCAAGCTGTTCGGGGCGGCGGCGGGCGCGCTCGGCCCCGGTCAGGGGCGCGCGCAGCCCGTCCAGACCCGCGACCACCCCGGCAGCCAGTGCTTGCAGATCCGCGCCTGGCACGGCGGGCACAAGCGCCAGAAACGACCCCAGCCGGGCCAGCACCAATCCCGGCAGGGTGACAGGGGCGGTCTTTTCGGCCAGGTGTTCCGCCGCCGCGGCCAGATCGCCCGCATCATGCCCCGCCGCCAGCCTGAAGGGCGCCTTCAATGTCGCGTGAAAGCCGTAGCGCGAAGCCCCCGCCGTGATCCGGGCCAGATCCAGCCCGGCAATCCGGGGTTGAGCGACCGCCCGCCCAAGCACCGGGTCCCATCCCAGCCAGATCGCGCCGAAATCCGCGAAATCACCCTTGGGCGGGGTGTAATAGATGGCATATCTGCGGTAATCGGACATGTGGAAGCCCCTGGGGTCGATGATGCAAGAAACCGTGCTGAGCAATGCAACGCTGATCCTGCCCGATCAGGTCATGAAAGGCCATGTCGTCATCCGCGATGGCATGATTGCGGCTATCGATTCGGGCGCGGTGCCCACCGGCGCGCTGGATATGGGGGGCGACCATATCGCGCCGGGGCTGGTCGAACTGCATACCGACAATCTTGAACGCCACATCCAGCCCCGTCCCGGCGTCGACTGGCCCCATGCCAGCGCCATCTTCGCCCATGACGCCGAACTTGCGGGCTGCGGGATCACCTCGGTCTTTGATGCGATGCGAATCGGCTCGATCCCGGGGCGCAAGGATTACGCGCCTTATGCGCGCGGTCTGGCCAGCGAGTTGATGGCGCTGCGCAAGGGTGGCGCGCTCAGGATCAGCCATTTCCTGCATCTGCGCGCGGAAATCTGTTCCGAAACCCTGCTGGACGAAATGGCCGCCTTTGGCGAAAGCGACCGCGTGGGCCTTGTCAGCCTGATGGATCACACGCCCGGTCAGCGCCAGTATCGCGACACCACCGGGCTGGAGACCTTCCTGCGCGGCAAGGTGAAGATGTCCGACCGCGAGATCAGCGATTATTTCCTGCAACTGCGGGATATCTCGGCGCGTAACGGGGCCGCGCATGAGGCGGGCGCGGTGGCTTTCGCGGGCCGCGTCGGCGCGGTGCTGGCCAGCCATGACGATTCGACCCCCGATGAGGTCGCGCGCTCGGCCGCGCATGGCATCCGCCTGGCCGAGTTTCCCACCACCCGCGCCGCCGCAGAAGCCTGCGCGCGCCACGCCATCCACACCATCATGGGCGCGCCCAACCTGATCCGGGGCGGGTCGCATTCGGGCAATGTCGCCGCGCGCGAACTGGCCGAGGCCGGGCTTCTGGATATCGTCAGTTCGGATTACGTGCCCTCGGCGCTGCTGGCGGCGGCGGCACTTCTGGCGGCGATCTGGGACGACTGGCCGCGCGCCATGGCCTGCGTCACCGCGACCCCTGCCCGCGCCAGCGGTCTGACCGACCGGGGCCGGCTGGTGCCCGGGTTGCGCGCCGATCTGATCCGCTTCCGCATGATCGGCGCGACGCCGCTTCTGGCCGAGACATGGGTGCGCGGGCAGCGCGTCGCCTGACGCGTCTCAGCCTTTGCCGGGATCAGGACCGGGGACCAGATCGCGCAGACAGGAAACGCCGGTATGGCGGCGCAGCATCTGCTGACCCGTCCCGAACAGATCGGCTTCGCGCAGAAACTTATGATCGCGGCAACGCACGGTGAAGATCTCGCGCCCTTCGGGAAGCGGCTGGTTCCGCAGCTTTCCACCAAGGATATAATACTGTTCCTCGGGCAGTTCGTGCCAGCCAGGCCCGGCGCGGCGGATAGCGACGGGCAGGCTGATCTGGCCGAGACAGGGGCGGTGCTGCGGGATCGACGTGATCCGGTCCAGACAAAGCGCGGTTCCATACCGGATTTCGGAAAAACTGCCCGCCGCCCCCTCATTTTCGGGGAAAACCACCAGACCAGAGCTGAACAGGGCACCACATTGCGCCCGCGCCGCATCAGGTCGATGCGCCAGGCCGGGACCGGCATGTCGAAGGCGGCGCAGACATCATTCCAAAGCGACTGTTCCGCCCGGACCATCGAGGCCGCGACCGAACATGACACATGCCCCGCCCGCAACAGATTATCCGGGCTGTTGGGCCGCAGAAACATCACCTCGCTGTCGACAAAGGCGGAAAACGCGCTGTCGCCTGGCTGAAGCGCTGCGATGATCTTGTTGCCATGCGGGTATGGCCTGCCCCAAAGGCCATCCTGCGCATGGGGCGGATTTCCGCGCCCATCATCTCATGCGCCTTGAAAACGGCGGGGTGCAGATCATTGATCCGGTGCTGGGGGCAATAGCCGATGGCACCGACACCGGGCCAGAAGCGTGCAGGCCATGATCTGATAATCGGGCGGCTCGACGATATAGAAGAAGGTCGGTTCCGGCATTCCCGCGCCTGTCCCCGGCTGCCACATGCTTCGCCACCCTGCTGGCGGCGATCATCACCTTATGCCCTGCCCGTGGCGGGGGGCGCAAACACCCCGGCGCGGAAAAGTGATGAAAAAGCCCGCGATCACGCCCCTGCGTGGCTGTCGGCAAGCCCTTCGGTCAGCACGCGCACGGCCTCGGTCGCGGGTCGGGTGCGCAGGGTCTCGGGGCGGTCGAACTGCACGATGCGGCCCTGATCCATGACCGCGATCCGGTCCGCCAGCGCCCATGCCTCGCCCCGGTCATGAGTGACCATGATCGCGGCCACGCCCGCCCGGCGCTGGATGTCGCGCACCGATCCCCTGAGCGCGTGGCGCACCTGCGTATCCAGCGCGCTGAAAGGCTCATCCATCAGCAGCAGGCGCGGCCGGATCGCCAGCGCGCGCGCCATGGCCACGCGCTGGCGCTGACCGCCCGAAAGCTGCGCGGGGAAGCGGTCGGCAAGGTCGGGAAGCTCGATCATCTCAAGCAGGTCGCGCACGCGCCGGGCGATCTCGGGCGGCGGGGGCCGGGTCGCGCGTGGCATGACCCTGAGACCGAAGCCGATATTCTCGGCCACGCTGAGATGGCGAAACAGCGCGTAATTCTGAAACACCATGCCGAAATGGCGCGCGCCGGCAGGGGCAAGGGTGATATCCTGCCCGTCCATCACCAGCCTGCCCCGGTCGGCATGGGCCAGGCCCGCGATGATGTTCAGAAGCGTGGTCTTGCCCGAACCCGACGGCCCCAGCAGCGCCACGAACTCATCCGCGCCGACATTCAGCGAGACCCCTTTCAAAATCTCGGTCCCGGCGATGGATTTGTGGATATCCTGAACTTCAAGGGTCATGCGTGACCTCCTTTCGCGGGGCCAAGGCGCATCAGCGCGCCGCGAATGATCAGTGTCAGAAGCGCCAGAAAGGTCAGCACGGTCGCGGCGGCAAAGGCACTGGTCGGGTTGTAATCCATATAGAGAAGCTCGATCTGAAGGGGCAGCGTCATGGTCCGGCCCCGGATCGCGCCCGAGACCACGCTGACCGCCCCGAATTCACCCATCGCGCGCGCCATGGTCAGCATGGTGCCGTAAGCCAGCCCCCATGAGATATTGGGCAGCACCACATAGCGGAAGATCTGCCAGCCATTCGCGCCAAGCGTCAGCGCGGCCTTTTCCTCATCCTCGCCAGTGACCATCAGGACGGGCAGTATCTCGCGCATGACGAAGGGGCAGGTGATGAAAACCGAGACGAGGACGATCCCCGTCAGGTTGAACATCAGCTGAATGCCGTAAGGCGCCAGCGCCGCGCCGACCGGGCCATAAGCGCCGTAGATCAGCAGGAAGCACAGGCCCACGACAATCGGCGACATGGCAAAGGGAAGCTCGATCAGCACCAGAAGCGCGCGCCGTCCCCAGAAGCGATAGCGCGCGACCAGCCATGCGGCGGCGGTGCCGAAGACGATATTGACCGGCACCACGATCAGCGTGGCGATGACCGTCAGCCGGATCGCGGCGCGGGTCTCGGGTTCCAGAATGGCGGCCGTATAGGCGGCCAGCCCCTCGCGCAGCGCGCGCTCGAAAATGGCGATGACGGGCAGAAGCACCATCAGCGCCAGAAAGGCCAGGGCGAGGCCGATCAGGATGGGTCGCACCATGGCCTAGCCCTCGCGCCGAAGATAGGATTGCAGCCGGTGCTGCATCACATTGATCACCACCAGCAGCAGAAGCGACAGGAAAAGCAGCGTGCCCGCAATCGCCGCCGCCGCCGGATAGTCGAATTCATCCAGCCGGATCAGGATCAGCAATGATGCGATCTCGGTCCGGTAGGGCATATTGCCGGCGATGAAGATGACCGCCCCGAACTCACCGATCGAGCGCACGAAGGACAGCCCCAGCCCCGTCAGGATCGAGGGCAGAAGCGGGCGCAGGATCACGCGCATGAAAAGCTGCACGGGGCCTGCGCCCAAGGTCAGGGCGGCGGCTTCCTCGTCCGGGTCCAGCTCCTCGATGGCGGGCTGGATGGCGCGCACGGCAAAGGGGATCGAGGTGAAGGTCATGGCGATCACGATCCCCCACCATGTATAGGCGATCTGTATGCCCATCCCGTTCAGCAGGCTGCCGAGCCAGCCGGATTTGTCGTAAAGCGCCACCAATGCGATGCCCGCGACCGCTGTGGGCAGCGCGAAGGGCAGGTCGACAAGCGCATCGGCAATGCCCCGCCCCGGAAAGCGGTAGCGCACCAGCACCCAGGCGATCAGCAGCCCGAAAATACCGTTGAGCACCGTCGCCGCAGCCGCAGCCGTAAGGGTGACGCGAAGCGCGGCAAGCACCCTGTCAGAGCCGACGATGCGGATGAAATCCGCCCCGCCAAGCTGCGCCAGTTGCCACATCAGCCCCGAAAGCGGCAGCAGCACGATCAGGCAGACGAACAGCAAGGTGATTCCCATGGAAAGCGAAAATCCCGGCAGAATCCGGGTCTCGCGGCGGGCCGTCAGGAACATCTTTCACCCATCATGGACGCCCCGCAATCGCTGCGGGGCGGGCGTTTCATACCACTGCGGATCAGTTGCGCAGAAGCTGGTCAAGCGTGCCGCCATCGGCGAAATGGGCCTTTTCGGCTTCTTCCCAGCCGCCGAACACGTCTTCGACGGTCAGCAGGCGCACTTCGGGGAATTGCGCGGCGGTGGCGGCGACGACCTCGGGGTCATGCACGCGGTTGTTGAACGCGGCCAGGATCGTCTGCGCCTCGGGGCTGTAGAGGAAGTTCAGATAGGCCTCGGCCACGTCGACGGTCCCGCGTTCTTCCGCGACCCTGCGCACCAGAGCCACCGGAAATTCCGCCAGCAGCGACAGCGAGGGCACGACGCGCTCGTAATTGCTGCCCTGTTCGGCGGCGCGGATGTTTTCCACCTCGGCCTCGAAGGTGATCAGCACATCGCCAAGGCCGCGGTCGACGAAGCTGGTCGTGGCCCCGCGCCCGCCGGTATCGAACACCGCGACATTGGCCAGCACCTTGCGGGTGAATTCCTGCGCCTGCGCGTCATCGCCGCCGAACTTGTCCAGCCCATAGGCATAGGCCGCCAGATAGGTGTAGCGCGCATTGCCGCTGGTTTTCGGATTGGGGAAGATGATCGAGACATCATCGCGCGCCAGATCGTCCCAATCGGTGATCCCCTTGGGGTTGCCCTCGCGCACCAGAAAGGCGGGAAGCGAGTAATAGGGCGAGGCGTTATTGGGCAGATCCTGCTGCCAATCGGCATCGACGAAGCCCTGATCGGCCAGGATCTGCACATCCAGCACCTGATTGAAAGTGACCAGATCGGCCTTCAGCCCTTGCAGAACCGCGCGGGCCTGCTTGGACGAACCGGAATGGCTTTGCTCGACCGTCAGCGTCTCGCCGGTGTCAGCCGCCCATTTGGCGATGAAGGCCGGGTTGAGCGCCGCATAAAGCTCTCGCGAGATATCGTATGAGACGTTCAGGATCTCGCGGTCCTGCGCCAGCGCGGGCGCGGTCAATGTGCTCAGCGCAAGGGCGGCAGCACCCAGAGACCGGGCAAGGATACGGGCGGGGGCGGTCATCGGCATGGGCATTCCTTCCATCTGTCTTTGAGCGCAATTGGTGACATTGTTCGTCGTTTTGCAATCCTGCCCGTTTCGATAGGGATACTTTCTTTCTTTGATGTTTTAAAACGGCACATCATCCCGATAATCGACACATCTTCCTTACGCCTTCCGCGCCATCGCGCCCGCCACGCCGATCTGGCGGGCAGGCAGCCGCCACGCTAAGCTTCCCGCAAAGGAGAGATCATGCCCCATATCATCGTGAAGCTTCACTCCGGCCGCAGCGAGGCCGAGAAAACCGATCTTGCCACGCGCATCGCCCGATCCGTGACCGAGGCCATCGGCTCGCCCGACAAGGCGATTTCCATCGCGATCGAGGAAATCGCCCCCGATCACTGGATGGAAGATGTCTACGAGACCGAGATCCGCCCCAAACTCGACCAGCTTTACAAGCGCCCCGGCTACGGCGCCTGACCGGCGATTGACACCGCGCGCCGCCAAAAATACCCTTACCCCCGGAAGAGCGACATCTCCGGTGAGGTGCCCGGACTTCAAATCCGGCGGGGGACGCGCGGCGTCTCTGGTGGGTTCGACTCCCGCCTCTTCCGCCACCTGATCCTGACATATCCTTGAAATCAGTACCTTAAGCTTGGCCCCCTGTTTATTGGGATATTTTCCAGAAATCCTCCAAGGGCAGGTAAAATTTCCCGACAGGTTTGGGATTTTTGGTCTGAAAAATCACGACAATCTTGGTAGTGTTAGTGGGAATAGAAGAAGGATGAACCGATGATCCGAACGCTTCTCATTCCCGGTCTGGACGGCTCGCCCGCGCCGCATTGGCAACATTGGTGGGCCGCCACCGATCCGGGGGCCAAGATCGTCGAGCAGCAAAGCTGGTCGAAACCCTCGCTTGAGGCATGGGTGACGGAACTGGCGAATGCCGCATGGGTGCATCCCAATTCCGTGCTGGTCGGCCATTCTCTGGGCGCGATCACGGCGGTGCGGCTGCTGGCAAGCTGGCCGCAGATCAGGATCGCAGGCGCGCTTCTCGTCGCCCCGGCCGAGCCGGACCGCTGCCCGCGCATCGCCGGTTTCGGCCCGATCCCCGAACGCGCGCTGCATCACACCGCCATGGTCGTGGCCAGCCGCAATGATCCATGGATGGGGCAGGACCGCGCGCGGCATCTGGCGCGGTCCTGGGGGGCGGAATTCGTCGATATGGGGCCAGCAGGCCATATCAATACCGAGGCCGGCTTCGGCCCCTGGCCCGAAGGCAAGGCCCTTGCCAGCCTGCTGCGCTCGCTCGGGGCTGCGCAGGCCGCCCCGGCCATGACCGCGATCTGACCCCGAAAAAAGGAGCGAACCGATGGATGGCGCATTCAAACCCGCGATGCCGGAAACCGGGCCGCGCGAACATGTTCTCGTCATCGGCGGCGGGGCCAGCGGCGTGCTCATGGCCGCGCATCTGCTGCGCCAGCCCGGCAGCGATCTGGATGTGACCGTGATCGAACGGGGCGCGCTTCTGGGTTGCGGCATCGCCTATGGCACCGACAACCCGGCGCATCGGCTGAACACGCGGGTCAGCCAGATGAGCGCGCTACCCGATGATCCGGCCCATTTCGCGCAATGGCTGGCCGGTCAGGGCCTTTCGGCGGACCCGCAAAGCTTCGTGGACCGGGGCACTTACGGGCGCTATCTGGCCTCGCTTCTGGCACCATGGCAGGGCGGGGAAAGCACGCGGCTTCGCTGCCTGCGCGGCGAATGCCTGCGCCTGAGCACGCATGACGGCGGGGTCAGGGCCGAACTGGATGACGGGCGCACCATCCGCGCCACGCGCGCGATTCTGGCCACCGGCCATGCCGTGCCCGCCGCCCCGCCCGCGCCGCTCAGCGGTGCATGGGATTTCCGCCCGCCCGCCGATACGCAGGCAAGCGTCGCCATCATCGGCACCGGGCTGAGCATGGTCGATCACGTCGTCACGCTGCTTGGTGCCGGGCATCGCGGGCCGATCCTGTGTCTCTCGCGGCGCGGGCTTCTGCCGCAGGCGCATCAGGGCGGCACGCCGCTGGCCACCGCGCCGGATGATATCCCGCTTGGCGCGCCGGTCAGCCGGCTGCTTCATTGGCTGCGCGGGCGGGCGCGCAGGGCGGAAGCGGCGGGCGGCACGTGGCGCGATGCGGTGGACGGCATCCGCCCCCATGTGGCGCTGATCTGGCAAAGCTGGTCGCTGGCGGAACGCGCGCGCTTCCTGCGCCATGCCGCCACCTGGTGGGAGGTGCACCGCCACCGCATGCCCCAGATATCCGCCGCCCAGATCGAGACCGCGCGCGCCAGCGGTCAGTTGCAGATCCTGCGCGGCAGCTTCCTTGACGCCGAACCCGACCCCGAGGGCCGCATCCACATGCGCATGCGCATTACCCCCGCAGGGGAAGGCGGCACGAAAACCCTGACCGCTGATCGCGTCATCGACTGCCGGGGCATCCGGCGCGACCCGGAACGCCATGCTGCCCCCGTGATCCGCGACCTTCTGGCGCGCGGCGCGGCGCGGCTGGACCCGCTGGCGCTCGGGCTGGACACGACGCCCTCGGCGCGGGTGATCGACGGGGCGGGCCATGCCTCGACGCGGCTCTTCGCCATCGGCCCCGCCGCGCGCGGCACGCTTTGGGAAATCACCGCCATCCCCGACATCCGCGAACAAAGCTTCGCCCTGGCGCATGAGATTGTGGCGATGGCAGCGGAATCCGGCACCATCCCGTCATGACCGCCTTTGCATCCCGCCAGGGTCGCCGCGCCATAGATCGTTTAGCGCCTGCTGCATCCGTGGTCATAACCCCTTGAAAATTGCAGCAGCACGACAACATGGGCAGCCAAGCCCGGCCCATTCCTTCACGCCGAAAATGCACCACAGTTGATTTCCCTGGGAAAACTGCGGGAAAACAGGCTGGAAACAGAGTTTTCAGTAAAATGGTGCCCGGAGGCGGATTCGAACCACCGACACGCGGATTTTCAATCCGCTGCTCTACCAACTGAGCTATCCGGGCCTGTCAGCCTTGGCTGAGGTTGGCCGTGTTTACGCAAGCCGATCCGCCATGTCCAGACCGAAAACGTCATTCCTCATCGAAGGATTGCGCGGGATGGGCCTTGTCTCCGGGGATGACGTAATCGCCGCGCAGCCAGCGAGCCAGATCGATATCGGCGCAGCGTTTCGAGCAGAACGGATGATAGGCCGCAACGGCGGGTTTCTGGCAGATCGGGCAGCGCGCCATCAGCCCAGCCCCGCCAGAAGCGCCAGCGGCATGCGGTCGCGTTTGCGGCTGAGTTCAAAAAGGCCCATGGCGGTCCAGCCCGACAGCGCGGCATCCGCACCATCGGCGCGGAAGGCCTTTTTCAGTTCCTGCTCAAGCGTTCCGCGGTCGCGCTTGGGGATGGGGGCGAAATCGATCACCACCTGCCCGCCCAATCCGCGCAGGCGCAACTGGCGCGGCAGATCGCGGGCCAGCGCGATATTGGCCTTCAGCGCGGCGGCGGGCGAGTGGTCGCGGCCGGTATTGACATCGATGGCGATCAGCGCGCGGGTCGGCTCGATGGTTGCGAAGCCGCCGCCGGGCAGCGCGACAGAGACGTCCAGCAGGGCCGCGATCGCGTCAAGCGCATGATCGGGCAGGCGCGCGGTTTCGCTCACAGTGTCGGGCGGCGGCTCGGCCCAGTCACGCCAGGCGCTTTCAGCGGGGGTGGGCGCGTCAAGCAGCAGCTCCTCTGGGCCGGTCAGATCACCCGCCAGGGCAAGCGCCAGGTCCAGAAGCTGCGCGGTCTCGGCGCTGATCTCATCATCATCGCCATATTCGGCGGCGCTGCGCAGGATCAGCCCGCAGGCACGGCCGGCGAGAACGGTCTCTGCGATCGTTTGCAAGGCATCGCGGCGTTCTGCATCGCGTATCCCGCGTGAAACGTTCACGCCGGGCCGTTCGGGCGTGGCGATGGCGAAACGGCCGCGAATCAGCAGCCGCGAGGCAAGCGGCACGGCCTTTCCCGGCTCGGCCACGCCGCTGACCTGCACGAGAAGCGATTGCCCCTCGGCCAGGCCGGCACGGTCGCGCAGATAGCCGCTTTCGCCACCCGGCAGGGTCACGAAAACGCCGCCCTGCCCCTTCACCAGCCGGTTGACCCGGCCCCGCAGAATGGCACCGGGGGCAAAGGGCACCAGATCGCCGGGGTCAAGCAGCAGATCCTCCAGCCGGCCATCGACCATCAGCGCCGCGGCATCGCGCCCGAAAACCTGCCCGAGCAGAATCTCGCGTCCCTTCATCGGATCGTCTCTTCCCCCGCGGGCGGCATCCCGGCGGCTTGCAAAAGGCCGGCGGTTTCGGCCAGAGGCAGGCCGACCACGCCGGTGAACGAGCCGGAAATCCAGCCCACAAAAGCCCCCGCGCGCCCCTGAATCGCATAGCCGCCAGCCTTGCCCTGCCATTCGCCGCTGGCGATATAGGCTGCGATCTCGGGCGGGGACAGCGCGCGCATCTTCACCGTGGTTTCGACCAGCCGAAGCCAGCCCCGCCCGCCACGACGCAGCGCCAAAGCGGTCATCACGCGGTGGCGACGCCCCGAGAGAAGCGTCAGGAAAGCCTGCGCTTCTGCGGCATTTTCGGGCTTGCCCAGAATGCGCCGCCCTGCGGTGACGACGGTATCGGCGCTCAGCACGATCTCATCGGGCAAAGCCGTGGTGGCGGCGCATTTCTCGGCGGCCATACGGCGGACATAATCGCGCGCGGTCTCGCCCCGCTGCGGGGTCTCATCGATATCGGCGGGGCGGATTTCATCAGGGGTCAGCCCGATCTGGGCCAGCAATTCCAGCCGACGCGGGCTGGCAGAGGCAAGAATCAGTCGCGGGCGGGGGCTTGCCATCATGTCAGCACCGATCATCGACGGGCGCGCAAGGTGCCGGGGTGACATGCGCGCGTCACCTGCCAGCGGCATGCGCAGTTACCGGAAGCGATAGTTGATGCGCCCTTTGCTGAGGTCATAGGTGTTCATTTCCACCTGCACCTTGTCGCCGGCCAGAACGCGGATG
>JAUNTV010000033.1 GCA_030538515.1 Paracoccus sp. (in: a-proteobacteria) | reverse complement strand
TTGCCCATAACCGCACAGCGGCGGCCGTCGGCAAACAGCCATAGGATCTGTTTTCTGACCCTCCAAACACCATGGGTGATTGGGCCTGGTCAGGCGGTGCTCGATTCCGTTGGCTTCGCAGATCATGTCGAAACGCATCGGCTGGGAATAGATGGTGTTCCGGCTTCGGGGCTGCTCGGCGAATTGGATTGCGTTGTCGGTCAGTATCGTGTGGATGCGATAGGGCACGGCTTCGAGGAGCGCCTCCAGAAACTCCCGGGCCGTCTTGCGGTTCGCATTCTCGACCAATCGGGCCACCGCGAATTTGCTGGTCCGGTCAATGGCCACGAAGAGATAGCGCCTGCCCTCGGCGGGTTGCACCTCGGCGATGTCCATGTGGAGTGAGGAACCGAACGCCACCGGTCTGAGAGAGATGCCGAACGCCGATAGGGTAGCGCTTGAACTTCTGTCGCTTCGGCTTGTCGCCTTCGACATCCGGCAAGCGCGAGATGCAGTCGCCATTCGGCTCGGACCGATGGCACCGGAATGGCTCATCGCTGAAGGCAGCGATGCAGTGCTGACCGGGTCAGGTGCGGGATCGAGGGCTGGAGAGCATAGAGGCAGTCGTCCAGTGGCAGCAGCGTATGGCGCCGGAAAGCGACGACCGCAGCTTCCTCCGCCTCAGTCAGAACAGTAGAGCGCGGCTCCGACGGCCCGGTCTTCCTATCCTCAACCGTCGCACGCTTGCGCCACTTCGCCACGGTCTTGGGATTGATGCCCAGTTCCCGGCTCAACTGCGCGAGCGAAGCTTGCGATCATTCGGGCCGGCCCTCGAACCGATGGCGGACGGGCCCTCATTATTGCAGCTCTGACGGCGAACGTGGTCGTGGCGCTTCCGTGACGAACTTGTCCCATAGGGCTTCCTTCCAGTCTTTCGAAAGGATCGCACCATCAAATCGTGGGATCAAACAGATGATCCAGGCTCTGCTGCCCAACAAGCCGCGTGGGGTTGCTCGGGTGGACGACAGGCGGGTGCTCAACGGGATATTCTGGGGGCTCAGGACGGGGACGCCCTGGCGCGACCTTCCCGAGCGCTATGGTCCCTACACCACTGTCTACAACCGGTTCAACCGGTGGGCCAAGGCGGGTGTGTGGGCTCATGTCTTTGAGATGATTCCGGAAAAGACGCCCGAGAGCATGCAGTTCATCGACAGCTCCATCATCCGCGCCCATCAGCAGGCAGCGGCTCAAAAAAGGGGGCGGATCACACCGTTGGCCGTTCTCGTGGCGGACTGAGCACCAAGATCAACGCCATGGTCGATCATCGCGATCTGCCGCTGGCCATCAACAAGATTATGGATGCGGGTTTATGAGGCCGCAGCCTAAAAGAGAGCAGGGCCCGAAAGCCCGTTGATGGCCGGGCGTGATGGTCAGCAGGAACTGTCGCTGGAACAGATGCTCATCGTGCCACTGGTCAATTCCTTCATCCTGACCGCGCATGCCGACAGGCTGCACGGCTTCCAGAATAGCGTGGCGGTCGGCCCTGAACTGGGGCGGCGGCTACTGGTCACGCTGGAACTGGCCGGGCTGGCCTGTCTGACCGCCATTCCCCTTGGCGTATGGGCCGCGCTGCGCCGCGTGTGCAGGGATCGCATGGCGCTGATCCCGCAGGATGCACTGCAATCGCTGAACCCCAGCCTGCGCACCGGCTTTCAGATCGGAGAGCCGATGACGCTGCATGGGCGCATCCCACAGGGCGGCACGATCGCGCACGTGATGCCCAAAATATCACACCTAATCATAACAAAATCACGTCAATCATGTTGATTCCGGCCCGATTCGCTGTCAGAACCCCATCAGCAAGGGGGAGATCAGGTGAAGCGCGAGGAACGCCGTCAGGCGATCATTGACCTTCTGATCGCGGATCGCGCCGTCGATCTGGATGATCTGGCGGGGCGTTTCGCGGTCTCGAAAATGACCGTGCACCGCGATCTGGACGATCTCGAACAGGCCGGGCTTCTGCGCAAGATACGCGGCGGTGCCACGATCGAGGCCGGCACCCGTTTCGAAAGCGATTTCCGCATCCGCGCATTGCAGGACGCCCCCGCCAAGGCGCGCATGGTGCAGGCGGCCCGCGCCCTGATCGAGCCGGGCATGACCGTGATGATCAATGACGGCTCGACAGCGGCGCTTCTGGGCAGCGGGATCGCGGATCTCGCGCCGCTCACCGTCATCACCCATAACGCGGCGGCGATCGCGGCGCTGAAGGATCAGCCGCGCGTGACCCTGATCGCGCCTGGCGGGCAGTTCGATCCGCGCTACAACGGTTTTTTCGGCCTCGTGACCGAGGAAAGCCTGTCGCGGCTGCGCGCCGATCTGGCCTTCATCTCGGCCCCCGCCATCGACGGGCTGACCGCCTTTCACATGGATGAGACCGTGCTGCGCGCCAAACGCGCCATGATGGATGCCAGCGCGCGATCCTGCCTTCTGGTCCATCACAGGTGCTTCGGGCGCCGCGCGCTGCATGCCATGGCGGATCTGGGCGAATTCGACGCCCTGATCACGGATGCGCCCCCTTCCCCCCAAACGGCTGACGCGCTTGCCCGCGCGGGCCACCCCCTGACCATCGCCTCGGAGTAGATCATGCGCCCGTTCTGGATCGGCACAAGCTGGAAGATGAATAAAACACTGGCCGAGGCCCTGACCTTCGCTGATGCGCTTCGGGCGGCGGATGCCACGGCCGACAGCCGCATCCAGCGCTTCGTGATCCCGCCCTTCACCGCCGCGCGTCAGGTCAGGGATGCGCTGGCGGGCACAAGCGTCAAGGTCGGCGCGCAGAATATGCATTGGGCCGATCACGGCGCCTGGACGGGCGAGATCAGCCCGCCCATGCTGACCGATTGCGGGCTGGATATCGTCGAGCTTGGCCATAGCGAGCGGCGCGCGCATTTCGGCGAAACCGATGAGACGGTGGGCCTCAAGACCGAGGCCGCGATCCGTCACGGGCTGATCCCGCTGATCTGCATCGGCGAGACCCTGGCCGAACGCGAGGCAGGCCGCGCGACCGAGGTTCTTGCCGCGCAAGTGACCGGCGCGCTTTCGCGTCTGTCCGATCAGCAGAAGGCCGCGCCGATCCTTCTGGCCTATGAACCGGTCTGGGCCATCGGCGCGGGCGGCATTCCCGCAAGCGCCGATTATGCCGATCAGCGCCACGGCGAAATCGCGGCCCTTGCCCGCGGCCTTCTGGGCCGACCCGTGCCCTGCCTTTACGGCGGCTCGGTCAATCCGGGCAATTGCGCGGAACTGATCGCCATGCCCCATATCGACGGGCTGTTCATCGGGCGCTCGGCATGGCAGGCCGAGGGCTATCTGGATATTCTGGCGCGCTGCGCCGCAACCCTGTGAAGGAGAAACGGGATGAAACTGGCAATTGCAGGCGACAGCGCGGGCGAAGGGCTGGCGAAACTTCTGGCCGACCATCTGGCTGAACGCCACCAGATCGCCGAGATCAGCCGCACCGATGCCGGGCCGGATGCGTTTTACGCCAATCTCTCGGACCGGGTGGCCAGTCAGGTGATGGATGGCACTTACGACCGCGCGATCCTGATCTGCGGGACCGGGATCGGCGTATGCATCGCCGCCAACAAGGTGCCGGGCATCCGCGCCGCGCTGACGCATGACACCTATTCGGCAACGCGGGCGGCGCTTTCGAACAATGCCCAGATCATCACCATGGGCGCGCGCGTGATCGGCCCGGAACTGGCCAAATCCATCGCCGATGCCTGGCTGGCCGAGACGATGAATTTCGACGCAAACGGCAAATCGGCCGGCAATGTCGACGCGATCGATGCGGTCGGCGCGAAATACACCCAGGCCTGACCCGCTTTCGCGGCAAACAGGCATGGAAAGGGGCCGGGCGGGTTCGCGTCCCGGCCCTTTCGCCCCCCCTCAGGCCCGGTATGCGCCCGCGCCAGACCGCCGCGCGCGACCATCGCCCCGGCCCCGGTCATCCCGCGCGGAATGGCGTCGGTCACGGGACTGGCGGCGGTCTAAAGGGGCGCGCGATCCATCAGCGCGCGCGCCGTCGCCTCATCCGTGACCAGCCCCGACAGGCGGCCGCTTTTCAGCACCGCGCGGATGGCCGCGTGCTTTTCCGCCCCCCCCGCGATGGCGACAAGGCGGCTTCCCGCCGGCCCGTTCAGATCGGCGGCAAGCGTGCGCGCGCTGAGCGTGGTTTCCAGAAGCCTGCCATCCGCATCGAAGAAATGCCCCAGCACCTCGCCCACAGCGCCAGCGGCCTTGATCTCGGCGATCTCGCCCGGCTCGATCATGCCCGATGAAACAAGCTGCGCCCCCGCCCCGACCGAGCCGATGCCCGCCAGCTTCAACCCCGCCGCATTCGACATCTCGAAAATCTCGCGCACGCCGGGCTGGGTCAGAAGGATCGCCCGGTCGCGTTCGGAATTGGTGAAGAAGGGCACCGGCAGGACATGGGCGGGCAGCCCGGTCTTGGTGGCAAGGCTGTGCATCACGTCATGGGGATTGGCCAGATAGCTGCGCGTCAGCCCCCCCATCAGCGACACGAAGCGGATGCCCGCGCCTTCCAGCCGGGGCAGCTGGCGGATGGCGGCGGCCAGCGTGCGGCCATGGCCAAGGCCGATCACCTGATCCCCGCCCGCCTCGATGGCGCGGCGCAGCATGCCCGCCCCGGCCATGCCAAGCGCGCGAAGCGGCAGTCCGTCCTCGGCCAGATCGGGGGCGACCTCGCAACTGTCCAGCCCGTAGCGCGCAGAAAGCGCGTCCTCCAGCGCGACACATTCCACGGTATCGCTGTCGATCGAGACCTTGACCATGCCTTCGGCCACCGCGCGCGCGATCAGCCGATGCGCCTTGACCGAGGGCAACCCAAGCCGCTTGGCCACCGCCGCCTGCGTCATGCCGCCCACGTAATGCAGCCATGCCGCGCGGGTGGCGAGGCTTTGTTCCGGGTCGGGGGGCGGGCGGCGGGGCATTGCTAGCGGGCCTCTTCCATCAGGGTTTCCAGATCGGCGGGCGTCAGCGGAACCGGATTGGCGCGCATCGAGGACGAACCGGCGGCGGCCAAAGCGGCACTACGACGGTCATCGGCAGTGATGCCAAGCCCGTCCAGCCCCGAAAGCCCCGCCCCGCGCGACCAGTCGGCAAGCAGCCGCGCGGCTTCCGGCAAGGTCGCGCCGGGCGCGCCGAAAGCGGCGCCGATCCAGCGCGCCACGCTGTCCATTCGCGCCCGCATGCGCCCATCGCGCGCCATGGCGCGGTCATTGGCGATCAGCGCATGGGGCAGCAGCGCCCCGCAGATCGCCCCATGCGCGGCACCCGACAACCCGCCAAGGGGGCCGGCCAGCCCATGGACCACCCCAAGCCCGGCATTCGCCAGCGCCAGCCCGCCACACAGGCTGACCCATGCCATTTCGTCGCGCGCGGCAGGGTCTTCAGTCCCCGCCAGCCGGGTCAGCGCGGCCAGACCGCGCGGAATGGCATCGGCGCAAAGCGCATCGGTCAGGGGATTGGCGGCGGTGCACAGAAATGGCTCGACCACCTGCGTCACCGCATCCAGCCCCGAAGCCAGCGTGACCGGCCATGGGCAGCCATCGGTCAGCGCGGGGTCGATCAGTGCCAGCCGGGGCAGCATGCGCGCATCGCGCAGACTGACCTTGCGGCGGTATTCGGGCACGCTCAGGACGGCATTGCGCGTGACCTCGGCCCCGGTGCCCGCGGTGGTGGGGACTGCCACGAAAGGCAAGGGAGGCTGATCCAGCGGCAGCCCCCTGCCCACGACCTCCAGATGATCCATCACGGGGCGTGTCGCGGGGGCAAGCGCCGCAATCGCCTTGCCCGCATCGATCACCGCCCCGCCGCCGATGGCAAGGACCAGATCGGGGCGGCTGGCGCGGGCCTGCGCCAGCGCGGTCTCGATCAGGGGCAGGTCAGGTTCGGCGGGAACGGAAAAGCGCGTGATCTCGCCCCCCGCCGCCGCCAGGGCATCCGCCAGCCCCTTGATACGCGCGGGGTTCCGGCCATGGATCAGCATCACGCGCCCGGCCATGGCGCGGATGTCTTGCGGCAGGCTTGCCGCCTGACCGCGCCCGAAAAGGATGCGCGCGGGCGCGGCGAAGCTGAAGGCTGGCAACATGGCAAAGGCCCCCTAGATGTTCAGATCCCCCGCGCCCGTGTCGATATGAGGCGCCCAGAACGCCACGCTTTCGGCGATCTGGGGGATGACCTTCCGGTCATCGGGTTCGCGTTCCTTGAAGCTGAGCTCAAGGCAGATCTCGTTATCCTGCGCGCCCCCTTCCGCAAAGGCGGCCAGCAGGGCTGCGGGCTGGATGCGACCCTGCGCGTTGAAGGCGGCCGTGAAGGGGCGATGCCCGCCCTTGTCCATCAGCGATTGCTTGATATGGATGATGGGCGAGACGCGCGGGACGGCGCGCGCCCAGGCATAGGGGTCGTAATCATCCGCATCGGGGCTGGTCACGTCGCCATGGTCGATATCGGCCATCATCCACATCGGGATCGCCATATCCGCCGCCGTCAGCCGGTCCTGAAGCGCCATGGCGGCGGGGATGGTCTCACCGAATTCGCGGGCGATGCTCATCGGTTCCCAGAAGATGAACGCCAGCCCCGCCGATCTGGCGTGCTCGGCCAGTTCGGCCCAATGATCGATGGCGATGCGGATCAGATCCTCGCGCCGGGCCGGGTCGTCATTGTCGCGACAGGTCAGGATGGCGAATTGCGTGCCGACCGAGGTTCCGCCCAGATCGGCGATGATATCCGCGAAGGTCTTGAACCAGTCCAGATAATAGCGGCGCACATCGGCATCGGGATGGCCGAAATGGTTCAGCCGCCCGTAAGGCCCGGTCATGCCGCTGGTGACGTGCACGCCGGTCCGTGCAAGCGCCGCCCCCATCCGGCGCGTCAGCCCCCGGATCACCGGCGCGGGCCATGAGGGGTTGATGAATTCATGCGTCAGTTGCAGATCGCGGATGCGCAGATCGCGCGCCACCGTATCGATCAGGTCATCGGGATCGGCGAAACGGTTCACCAGCGGGTTGGTATTCAGCGAAAGCGTCAGCGCCATGTGAAATCCCCCTTAGGCCGCGCGCGCCAGACCGGCGGCAGAGAACCAGTCGGCAAAGGCGCGCATCTGATCGTCCGAAAGCGTCAGGTAATGCTTGGTGCGGCGAAGCAGGATATCATCGGGCGTTTCGGCCCATTCCTTCGCGGCGAGATAGCGTGCCTCGGCCTCGTAAAGCAGGCCGCCGAAATGCCGGCCAAGCGGCTCTAACCCGGTCGCACCCGCCAGCAGGTCACGCGCGCGCGCGCCGTAAAGGCGGCCATAATGATGCGCCAGCGGGCGCGGAAGCCAGGGATATTCGGCCCGCAGCACCTGGATGAAGCTTTCGTAATCGGCATCGGGGATATCGCCGCCCGGCAGGGTCGCGGTTTCGGTCCAGTCGCCCCCCATCTGCGGGAAGATGCCCTTGAGTTTGTGCATCCCGCGCTCGGCCAGTTCGCGGAAGGTGGTGATCTTGCCGCCGAACACGTTCAGAAGCGGCGCGCCGCCAGTCTCGTCCAGATCGAACACATAGTCACGCGTCACCGCCGAGGGGTTGCCCTTGCCGTCATCGAACAGGGGCCGCACGCCGGAGAAGCTGCTCAGCACATCCTCGCGCCGGAGCTTCTCCTTGAAATAGCGGTTCACCACGGTCAGCAGATAGTCGATCTCGGCCTCGTCGGCGGCCACATCCTCGGCGGGGCCGTCATAGGCGATGTCGGTGGTGCCGATCAGCGCCTTGTCGCCCTCATAGGGGTTGATGAAGATGACGCGCCTGTCGTGGTTCTGGACAAGGTAGGCATGGTTTCCCGGCCAGAATTTCGGCGTGATGATATGGCTGCCCTTGACCAGCCGGACATTGCGCGGGGAACTGGCGCCCGCCACCCGCGTGATCACATCCGTGACCCAGGGACCGGCGCAATTGACCAGACAGCGGGCGCGGAAATGGCGGATTTCACCGGTGATCTGGTCGCGGGTCTCGACGGTCCATGCGCCGCCCTCGCGCCGGGCCGAGACGCAGGCGGTGCGCGTCAGCACGCGCGCGCCGCGCTCGGCCGCGTCCATCGCGTTCAGCACGACAAGGCGCGCGTCATCGACCCAGCAATCCGAATATTCGAAACCCTTGGTGTAATCATCCAGAAGCGGCGCGCCTTCGGGATCGCGGCGCAGATCAAGCGTGCGCGTGCCGGGCAGTTTCTTGCGCCCGCCGAGATGATCGTAAAGAAACAGTCCCAGCCGCACCAGCCATGCCGGGCGGTCCTGCGGGCTGTGGGGCAGCACGAAGCGCATGGGCCAGATGATATGAGGGGCGGCGCGCATCAGGACCTCGCGCTCGATCAGGGCCTCGCGGACAAGGCGGAATTCGTAATATTCCAGATAACGCAGCCCGCCATGGACCAGCTTGCCCGAACGCGAAGATGTCCCCTGCGCCAGATCGTCCTTTTCGCACAGCACCACGCTTAAGCCCCGCCCGGCGGCGTCACGCGCCACGCCCGCGCCATTGATGCCGCCGCCGATCACGAAAAGGTCGGTCATCTCTGCGCTGTCAGTCATCTTGTCTCTCCTGTCGGGGCCGCGGCGCGGGTGCCGGCAAGGGCATCCCAGATCGGCGGCAGGGCCTGCCGCGTGGCGGCGAAGGCGGGGAAAATGCGGTCGTAAAGGGCGCGAAGCGCGGGGTCTGGCGGCTCGGGCGGGGCCAGAAGCGGGGCCACCCAGTCGCGGATGCAGGCATCCATGTCACTGTAAGCGCCGATCGCCACGGCGGCCATCATCGCAGCCCCCGCCGCCCCGGCCTCATCCCGCTGCGAGACCCGGACCGGGGCGCCAAGTGCCGCCCCGAAGATGGCGCGCAATCCGGGCGAACGCGCAGCCCCCCCGGTCAGGCGCAGTTCCGACGGCAAGGGCCCCATGGCGGCATAGCAATCGCGCATCGCCATCCCCAGCCCCTCGGCCACGGCGCGGATCAGATCGGGAAAGCGATGCCCCAGGCTCAGCCCCACGAAGCCCGCCCGCGCCTGTGCATCGGTGAAAGGCCCGCGTTCGCCCGCTTCCGAGATATAGGGGTGATAAAGCACCTGACCGGGGCGGGTCCGGGCCAGCCAGCCCTCGATCCGGGTGACAAGATCGCGGTGGGAAACGGGCTGGCCCATCTCGGCCATGAGATCCGCCGCCAGCGACAAGGCCCAGTCAAGGTTCAGGGTGGCGGCCATATTGGTCTGCACCTGCGTCACCATGCCGGGCACCGGCAGGCAGATCACATAGCCGGTCCCTTCATCGTTCAGCACCACGTCCCCGGCGCTGACCGCGCGCAGATGCACCCCGGTCGAACCGATGGTCGAACAGGCCACATCACCGCCGCCCGCGCCCCCGTAAACGCCCGCGCCAAGGGCGGTCATCACCATATCGACATAGCCAAGACTGACCGGCGTGCCGGCCAGAAGCCCGGTCTGGCGCGCGGCCTCGGGTGTAAGCGGGTGGGTGATCCGTGTGCCGTCGACGATCTCGGGCAGCAGGTGGCGGCGATGCTCCAGCCCGAGGGCCGCAATCACATCCGCATCATAGCGCCGGTTGCGGAAATTGCCGAAGGTGAAGCTGGCCTCGGACGGATCGGTGGCGCAGATGCCGGTCAGGTTCAGGTAAAGCCAGTCCTTGCAATGCAGCGCGACCTCGGCCCGGTCCAGAAGATCGGGAAAATGCGCGTCCATATGGGCCATCTGCGCGCCCTGCTGGCAGGTGTTCAGCCCGGTGCCGGTGGCTTCGAAACGCGCGCGCGCGCAAGGCAGCGCCGCCAGCCGGCGCACGGTGGGCGCGGCGCGCGCATCCAGCCACAGCCAGGCATCACCCACCGGATCATTGCCCGCCCCCGCCAGCCACGTGCCGTCACCCTGCGCCGTGACCGCGACAGCCGCGACCCGCCCGGCCAGCCCCTCGATCCGTTCGCCAAGTCCGCGCAGCGCCGCCGCGCAATCCTGCCAGCTGCGCGCCATGGGCTGCGTGACCGCCCCGCCCGCGCCCGATGCGTAGCTGTTGGGGACCGAGGCCGCCGCGATCTGGCGCCCGCCAGGATCGAACCCCACCGCCTTGATGACCGAGGTTCCCGCGTCGATGCCGATCAGGATATCAGCGCCCGCCATGGCCCGCGCCCCCGCGACGATCCGCGCATGAATGATGATCCAACACCGCCCCCCTTTTCTGAACGGGCCAGCCGCTCATCCGCTTTCTAGCGCAAAACCGGGTCGCCGGGAATGAATTTTTTTACAGACAACGCAAAATATTTCAGATACCGTGACCCCAGCCGCCGGGAATCATGAGGAGGAGACCCGGCCCGATATCCAGCCAGAGGAGGGGCGGATGATGACAAACCCATTGCAAACCATGGCCGCCCCCTTGCCGCTGATCGCCCGCGCCGCCTGATCGCGCCCGTTCCCCAAAGCCAGAGGTCGCCCATGGTTTCACCCGCCACAGCCCCCAAGGCCCCCGCCCGACCGCGGCGCGGGCTGGTCATCAGCCTTGCCGTCGCTGCGGCGGTTCTGGTCGGGATCGGGCTGGACACGACGGTGGTTCCCGTCGGCTCGGAACAGGATATCCGCCAGCAGGGTTTCGCGCCCGATGCTTACGGGCAGGATGAATTCCCGCGCATTCAGGCCTTCGTGCGCGAACGCGCCGTTCCCGCGCCCGCGCTGGCGCAGGCCGTGGCCGATGATCAGGCGGCGGCGGCAGCGCAATATGGCACGCCGTCCTCGACCGGCGCGATCATGTTCGTCACCGTGACCGGCGTGGCGGGCGAGGCGCGCTCGGGCGTCTATCCGCTGGCTGCCGAAGGCATGCCCGGGGAAATCACCCTGCGCGTCCAGACCGGCCCGGCCATCAATGGCACCGATCTGCGCGACGCGCCCGGCGATATCGCCTTCGGGCAGTTCCGCAACCAGATCGAGTATCAGGACGCGGGATCGGGCATCAACCGGGCGATGAAGGCCGCCGTGCTGGACCCGGTGGACACAAGCGCGCTGACCGGCAGGACCGTGACCGTCACCGGCGCGTTCCGGCTGATCAACCCGAAGAACTGGATGATCACCCCGGTCGAGATCGCCGTCCAATGAACAGCCCGACCGCCACCCCCGAAGTCGTTCTTGCCGCGCGCAACGTCGCCAAAAGCTTCGGCAATGTCCACGCGCTGAAGGGCGTGAACTTCGACATCCATCGCGGCCAGGTCACTACGCTTTTCGGTGAGAACGGGGCCGGGAAATCGACACTGATGAAGATCCTTTCCGGCGTGATCCAGCCCACCAGCGGCGAGATCATCCTGGACGGCGCGGCCGTCAGCTTCCTGAATTCGACCGAGGCGCGCGCGCGCGGCATCTCGATCATCCATCAGGAACTCAGCCTCGCGCCCAATCTTTCGGTGCGCGACAATATCTTCATGGGCCGCGAGATCATGGGCGCCACCGGCGTCGATTTCGCAGAAGAAGAACGCCAGACCCGCGCGCTCATGGCCGAGCTGGAGGAAGACATCGACCCCCTCACCCCGGTCGAGGAACTGCGCCTTGGCCAGCAGCAGATCGTCGAGATCGCGCGCGCGCTTTCGGTCGACAGCCGCATCCTGATCATGGACGAACCCACAAGCGCCCTTTCGGCCAGCGAGGTCGAGGTGCTTTTCAAGGTGGTGCGCGACCTGACCGCGCGGGGCGTTTCCATCGTCTATATCTCGCATCATCTGGAAGAGGCGCTGACCATCACCGATCACGCGGTGGTGCTGCGCGACGGCACCATGACCGCCTGTGCGCCGCGCGCGGATATCGATCTGGAATGGATCGTGCGCAATATGGTGGGCGATAATTACGACCTCGGCAGCCCGCCCGACAGCCAGCGGGGCGATGTGGCGCTTTCCCTGCGCGGCATAAGCGTGCCCTGCCCGTCGGGCGGCTTCGATCTGGTCGACCGGCTGTCACTGGATATCCGCGCGGGCGAGATCGTCTGCATCTACGGGCTGATGGGGGCGGGGCGCACCGAGCTTCTGGAAACCATCGCCGGGCGGCTCAGCGCCAGCACCGGCGAAATCGTGCTGGAAGGCCGCGAGATTTCGCATCTGGGCATCGCCGAGCGCATCGCGCGCGGTCTGGCCCTTGTCCCCGAGGACCGCCAGCGCGACGGGCTGGTCCAGACCATGAGCGTGGGCGAAAACCTGTCGCTGGCATCCATCCGCAAATTCACGCGCGGGCTTTTCACCCGCAAATCCGCCGAACGCGCGCTGATCGCGGATACGATCCGCGAAGTGACGGTCAAGACCTCAGGCCCGGATGCGGCCATCGGGTCGCTTTCGGGCGGCAACCAGCAAAAGGTGGTGATCGGCAAGATGCTGGCCACCAGGCCGCGCGTGATCATGCTGGACGAGCCGTCGCGCGGCATCGACATCGGCGCCAAGGCCGAGGTGTTCCGCCTGCTGGCCGAGGAAGCACGCCTTGGCCTGGCGGTGCTTTACTCGACCTCGGAAGTCAGCGAATGCCTGTCGATCGCGCATCGCATCATCGTCATGCACAAGGGCCGGATCTCGGCCGAATTCAGTTCAGATGTCACCAAGGAACAGATCATGGCCGCCTCGGGCGAGTCCGTGGCCGCCTGAGGACGCGCGTAAGGGAGACGCCCAGAGATGACGCAGACCGCCGCCGCCCGCCCCGCGAAAAAGCGCGATTTCAGCCTGGCACGCCTGCTGCTGGAAGGCCGGGCCTTCTTCGCGCTGATCGCGATCATCGTTGTCTTTTCAATCCTGTCACCGAATTACCTGACAATCGGCAACCTGCTGATCATGGCCAGCCATGTGGCGATTTTCGGCATTCTGGCCATTGGCATGCTGCTGGTGATCCTGAATGGCGGGATCGATCTGTCGGTGGGTTCGGTGCTGGCGCTGGCGGGGGTCAGCGCGGGCGCGATGATGCAGGGGCTGGAGCTGCAATCCCTTGGCGTCATCCTTTATCTGCCGGTCTGGGCGGTGGTGGTGCTGACCTGCACGCTTGGCGCGCTTGTCGGCGCGGTCAATGGCGTCCTGATCGCCATCTTCAAGGTGCCCGCCTTCGTGGCTACGCTTGGCGTGATGTATGTCGCGCGCGGCGTGGCGCTTCTGATGACCAACGGGCTGACCTATAACAACCTGTCGGGGCGGGCCGAACTGGGCAATACCGGCTTCGACTGGCTGGGGTTCAACCGCATCGGGGGGGTGCCGATCTCGGTCATCGTGCTTGGCGTGATCGCGGTGCTGGCGGGGCTGATGCTGTCGCGTTCGGCCTTCGGGCGCTGGCTTTACGCCTCGGGCGGGAATGAGCGCGCGGCAGAACTTTCGGGCGTGCCGACCCGCTTCGTCAAGATCGCGGTCTATACGCTTTCGGGTGCGCTGGCGGCAGTGGCGGGGCTGGTGCTGGCCTCGCAGCTGACCTCGGCGGGGCCGACGGCGGGGGTGACTTACGAACTGACCGCCATCGCCGCCGTGGTGATCGGGGGCGCAGCCCTGACCGGCGGGCGCGGCACCGTGCGCGGCACCATGCTGGGGGCTTTCGTGATCGGCTTTCTTTCGGACGGGCTGGTCATCATCGGGGTCTCATCCTACTGGCAGACGGTCTTCACGGGTGCCGTGATCGTGCTGGCGGTGCTGATGAACTCGCTTCAATACGGGCGCGGCGCGGGCCGAAGCTGAGCCGCGCGCCCTGCCCTGCCGCCCGGCCCCGCCGACAGGGGCCGCGCGGAACAGACGGGTCCGAAAGGCGGCCCCGGACTATCAACCCAAAGGGAGAAGACACCATGATGAAGATGACCCGCAGGCTGCTTCTGGCCGCCGTTGCCACGGCCCCCCTGATGGTCGGGGCGGCACAGGCCGAGGGCCTGATCACGATCATCGTGAACGACCCGGCGAACCCCTATTGGTTCACCGAGGGCGAGGTCGCCAAGGCCACCGCCGAAGAGCTTGGCTATACCGCCAATGTCGGCGCGCATCGCGGCGATACCAATACCGAAAGCACGCTGATCGACACCGCCATCACCAATCAGTCCAGGGCGATCATCCTTGACCCGGCCAATGCCGACGGCTCGATCGGGGCGGTCAAGAAGGCCGTGGACGCGGGCATCCCGGTGTTTCTGGTGAATGCCGAGATCAATCAGGAAGGGCTGGCCAAGGCGCAGCTCGTCTCGAACAATGCGCAGGGCGCGGCCCTTGGCGCGCAGGCCTGGGTCGAGGCCGTGGGCGATGCCGGCAATTACGTCGAACTGTTCGGCGCGCCCGCCGATAACAACGCCCAGACCCGTTCCAATGGCTTCGAGACCGTGCTGAGCCAATATCCCGATCTGGTCAAGGCCGGGCAGGAAGTCGCCAGCTGGGACCGCACGCAGGGCTATCAGAAGACCCAATCGCTGCTGCAAGCCAATCCCGATATCATCGGCGTGATCTCGGGCAATGACGAGATGGCGCTTGGCGCGATCGCGGCGCTGAAGGAGGCGGGCAAGCTCGATCAGGTCAAGGTCGGCGGCTTCGACGGCTCGCCCGATGCGGTGGCGGCGGTCAAGGCGGGCGAGTTGCAATATACCGTGCTCCAGCCCGTCGCCGTCTTCGCCGAGGCTGCCGTGCGTCAGGCCGACAGTTTCATCAGGACCGGCGAAACCGGCGTGAATGTCGAAAAGCAGCTTTTCGATTGCCTGCTGATCACCGCCGATAACGCCGATAATTACAGCGCGCCCTTCGTGTTGGATCAGTAAACCCGACGCGCGCGGGGGCTTGACCCTCGCGCGCGCCCGGCCCCGCCCGCATGGCCATTCGCGCATCAGTATCACCATCGCGTGGCCGCCATCCCTGCCCCCGACCGCCGACGCCCCGCCTGAGGAACTGCCGGATATGGATATTTATAGACAGAAGAAGCGCATTTCTTCTGTCCATAAATATCCATCGGTGGTGCGTCAGGGTGCCGGGGCCGATCCATGCGCATCCGCTTCACCCAAGCGCGACCCCCGCCCGCAACCACCCTGCGGGGTATCCTCAAAACCCCGGATCACCCCGTCCGCCAGCGCTCGAAAGGACCGCCCATGGCTCTTCTGATGGGCATCGACAGCGGGCTGACCGTCACCAAGGCGGTCATCTTCACCGAAACCGGCAAGGTCGTGGCCATGGCG
>JAUNTV010000428.1 GCA_030538515.1 Paracoccus sp. (in: a-proteobacteria) | reverse complement strand
TGCTGAAACTGTGTCAGGACCGGCGCGGTATCCAGCTTGACCTGACCTATGCCGGGTCGCGCGCGATGGTCGTCTATGATCTGCCGCTGGCCGAAGTGGTTTTCGATTTCTATGACCGGCTGAAATCGGTGACCAAGGGCTATGCCAGCTTTGATTATCAGATCAGCGAATACCGCGAGGATTTCCTCGTGAAGATGTCCATCCTCGTGAATGACGAACCGGTCGACGCGCTGTCGATCATGGTCCACCGCGACCGCGCCGAGGCGCGCGGAAGGGTGATGGTGGAAAAGCTCAAAGAGCTGATCCCGCGCCATATGTTCAAGATCCCCATTCAGGCCGCCATCGGCGCGCGCGTCATTGCCCGCGAAACGCTCAGCGCCATGCGCAAGGACGTGACCGCGAAATGTTACGGCGGCGATGCCACGCGCAAGAAAAAGCTTCTGGAAAAGCAAAAGGCCGGCAAGAAGAAGATGCGCCAGTTCGGCAAGGTCGAGATCCCGCAGACGGCGTTTATTCAGGCGCTGAAGATGGATAGCTAGGCGGGTCAGGGCCCGCGCGCGATCACTTCGGTCAGGTTGTTCCGACTGCTGAACAGCCAGAGTTCGCGCAGTAGTTCGCGGAAGGTCTCGCCCTCCTCTCCGATGATTTCCTCAAGAATATCGGGGTTGGCGGCCTCGATGATCCCGGCCGAGTCGTTGGTGCCGGCAACGGCGAGCGCGATCAGCGCATGCCGGCTGAGCGCCTCGGCCTGCGAAACCGCCAGCCATTCCGGCGCGCCGTCGAAATAGCGCAGGTTGTTTTCAGGGTCCAGCAATTCGGCCAGAAATTCCTCCTGCGCGGCGCCAGCCGTCTTGGTCAGATAACCAGCCGCGACCGCCACATTGATCTTGGCATCCACGCTGTCATAGTCGATCTCATTATCCTGCATGACAGGGTGGCCGAGAACGCGCTCGTAAAAATTCTGTGTGCCCTCCAGCCCCACGAAACCCGCTGCAAGCAGCGCATTGGCGGTCATGTTGTTATTGGTTTCCCGAAACGCGCCGATGATGATCTCGATATCGTTGCCGTCCAGTTGAGAAAGCCGCTCGGCCGGAAAATCATGATGCCAGACCGAGGACAGCAGCGCCTCCATCCCGGTTTCCTCCCAGACCAGCATCGACCCGGAAGCCGGCGCCCGGACCTGGACATCTTTGCGGGGATCGAAGGCCTTGCATTCATCGCGGCCAAGCAGTGTGCTGTCCACGGCAAGCTGCCCACGCATGATATAGCCGCTGCCGTCTGCGCAGGCGGTGGGTAATAAGTGGGGGATCCGCGCCAATGCCTGCCCCAGCCTGTCATTCAGGGTGCAGCGGTTTCGCAGCCCGCGGGTATGGCCGAATTCATGCAGCCACAGCAGATCCTCCAGCCGGCTGCTGCGCGTGACCGCAATGGTCGGCTCGCCGACAGGGGCACAGCCCGCGAAAGCGCGGCCGTTTGGCGCCAGCTGTCCGCAATAGGTGATATCCGACACGACATGGACGATATGGCCCGATGTCTTGAGCTTTTCGAGATCGGCTGCCTTGCTGAGACTGCCGGGCAACCGGGCGTCAAGCGTGACTGCTGGCGCTGCCGTAAAGCTGATACGCGGGCAGTTCGCCGCGGCGATCATCTGGTTCATGCCGGCCACGATTTTCTCCAGCTCGCGGGGCTTCAGCGCGTCCTTGTCATGAAGCCCGATGGTCAGGTCGTGGGGGGATTGGCCGAAGGCGGGCGAAAGGGCGGTGATCAGGACGCAGCAGGCAGCAAGGGGTCGAAACGACATGGCGGCGGCTCCTTGTTTGGGGTTCCGGGCGATCTTAGCACGAATCAGCCGGATTTTCGCGGGCGGAATGCGGGGCAAGGCGGGCCACCGGAAACGCTGCGGGAAAAGCAAAAGGCCGGGAAGAAGATGCGCCAGTCCGGCAAGGTCGAGATCCCGCAGACGGCGTTTATTCAGGCGCTGAAGATGGATAGC
>JAUNTV010000427.1 GCA_030538515.1 Paracoccus sp. (in: a-proteobacteria) | reverse complement strand
TGATGCTGAAGGCGCGCGTGGCCTCGTCCTCGACCACCAGAATGCGCCCGTCGGGAAGCTGCTGCACCGCCGAGGGCTCGTAGATATCGCTGAATTCGGCAATGCCCAGGTTGCCCATCGGTGCCGCCACCTGCCCCGAAAGCGCCGGGAACATGCCAAACAGCGATTTCACCGACAGAAAGACGACGACCGAGGCCAGCAGCCCCCATCGAAAGGCGCGATAGGACATATCCAGCAGACGGAACTTGCGGTCAGCCATCTTGCCAAGCCAGTAAAGCTGATCGCTCATGCGGTAGTAAACCTCGTCGCGGTTGCGCAGCATGGTCTGCATCCGCTCCCAGTATTCGCGGGGGTCCAGCCGCACCCGGTCCTCATAGATCAGCAGGTTCAGATCGCCCTCGCCCGCCGTCGCCTGACGCGCATCATCGGCGAAGCTGCGCCAGTCGCGCAGACGTGCGCGCCGTTGCACCACCGCCCCCAGCCAGCGCCAGATCCCGCGCAGCGCGTCGATCCGGTCGGGCGAGGCCGCCAGCAGCGCAAAGAAGATCGAGGCCGCCGCCGTCAGCATGAACACGCCCGCAGGCAGGATGAACACCTGCGACGACGCGAAGATGAACGCCCCCGAGATCATCAGCGCCGAGATGATCAGCCCGTTCAGCGAGATCATGATATTGGCCTTCATCGCCGCCAGATTGATGATGTCCAGCTCGGCCCGGATGGCATTGCGAAACAGCGTGTCGACCGCCTTGGCCGAGCCAAGCGGCGCCGTCTCGTCGCAGGCGGCTTCGGCTTTGGACTTGGATGGTTTCTTTTTCTTGCCGCCCCCGTCCTTCGGGGTCTCGCCATGCGTGGTCGCATCCTCTGCATCACGGTTTTCAGATTGCGCCAGAACGGCGTGGAACGCCTCGGCTGCGGCGTCGCGTCGGGTTTTCCGGGTCATGTTACCCCCCTCGATCGGCTTATGGTTTCGTGATCAAATCTTCCGGGCCTGCTGCCCGATGCCTGGTTAACGCGCCCCGGCGCGGATTATTCCGCGCCGTGCGCGCCAATCCGCCATGCCTGCTTTACCTTGCGCGCAGGCTGCGCTTTCATGGCCGGAAAGAAGGGGACGACATGGCGCTGCAAGACCGTATCGCGCAAGGCCGGGGCGAGACGCCGGCCGATCTCGTGCTGAAAGGGGCCGAGGTCTGGTGCATGGTGACTGGCGCGCGCATCGCGGGCGATGTGGCGATCTGCGGCGATATGATCGTGGGGATCGGGGCGGATTATCAGGGCCGGGTCGAGATCGACGTCACCGGCCGCCTGCTCGTGCCCGGCTTCATCGACACGCATCTGCATATCGAAAGCTCCTGCGTGACGCCCGCCGAATTCGACCGCTGCGTCACCCCGCGCGGCGTGACCACCGCGATCTGCGACCCGCATGAGATCGCCAATGTCATCGGGCTGGCGGGCATCCGCTATTTTCTGGGTGCGGCGGAACCCCTGGTGATGGACCTGCGGGTGAACCTGTCGTCCTGCGTGCCCTCGACCGCGATGGAGACCTCGGGCGCGGCGCTTTCGGCGGCGGATCTGATGGGCCTTGCCGATCATCCCCGCGTCATCGGGCTGGCCGAATTCATGAACTATCCCGGCGTTCTGGCGCGCGACCCCGATTGCATGGAAAAGCTGGAAGCTTTCGCGGGCCACCATATCGACGGGCACGCGCCGCTTCTTTCAGGGCGCGACCTCAACGCCTATATCGCCGCCGGCATCCGAACCGAGCACGAGGCGACCACCGCCGCCGAGGCCATCGAAAAGCTGCAAAAGGGGCTGAGGGTGCTGATCCGCGAAGGCTCGGTCTCGAAGGATCTCGATGCGCTGGCAAGCGTTCTGACGCCGCTGACCGCGCCCTATATGTGCCTGTGCACCGATGACCGAAACCCGCTGGATATCGCCGAAGAGGGGCATCTCGACGCCATGATCCGCCGCCTGATCGCGCATGGCTGCGACCCGCTGGCG
>JAUNTV010000032.1:8659-15554 GCA_030538515.1 Paracoccus sp. (in: a-proteobacteria) | reverse complement strand
AGAGATCGAAAAGCACACAAACGCCGAAAGCCCCGGCACCGCCAGCAGCGCCGCGGTTTCCCAATCAAGCAGGCGCATGGCGCGCGTAAAGCCGATCACGGCACCCAGACTGATCAGGCCAATGACAATCGCCAGAAGTTCCATGCGCCGCCCCCCGTCGTCGTCTTATGCGTCACGCGCCGATCTGCCGAAGAAGCCGCCGACAAGCAAGCCGACAAGCCCCGCGACAGCGCCAAGCCAATAGAACGCCAATGTGACGGCAGCGGTGGCGTAAGTGTAGTTCTGCGAAACGCTGCGGGCCGGAAGGAACCATTCCGGCTTGCATTCGACCAGCACCAGCAGCCCCGCGACCGACACCAGCAGGGCCAGATAAAGCCAGCCCAGGCGGTGACGGACCAGCCAGAACCCCAGAAAGCCGGCGACGCCCAGCAAAAGCGCAAGAAAGGTGATCAGTGTCGTCACCTTCCAGCCCCCCGATCAGGCGGCTTTCGCGGTCAGCCGCGCGGGCAAGGCATTGGCCCAGGCCGAGATCGTGCCCGCACCAAGGCAGACCACCATATCGCCGGGGCGGGCCTGTTCGCGCACGAGGCGTTCCAGATCGGCCTCATCGACCACGGCGCGGGCGTGGCGGTGGCCATGCGCGATCAGCCCCGCAACCAGATCGTCGCGGCTGGCACCGGGGATGGGGTCTTCGCCTGCGGCGTAGACCTCGGCGATGGCGACCACATCGGCTTCGTTGAAACAGGTGCAGAAATCATCGAACAGGCTGGACAGGCGCGAATAGCGGTGCGGCTGGTGAACCGCGATCACCCGGCCCTTGGTGGCCTGACGCGCGGCCTTCAGCACGGCCGCGATCTCGACGGGGTGGTGGCCGTAATCGTCGATGATGGTGACGCCGCCTACCTCGCCCACCTTGGTGAAGCGCCGGCCAACGCCGCCGAATTTCGCCAGCGCCTCGCGTATCTCGGCGCGTTTCATGCCCAGATGGCGCGCCACCGCCACCGCCGCCAGCGCGTTCGAGACGTTGTGATCGCCCGGCATGGGCAGGGTGCAGCCTTCGATCACGGGCACCTCGCCATCCTCATGCAGATCGGATTCGCCCTGAAGCGCCACGTCGAAATGCGCGACGCCATCTTCATAGCGCAGGTTCATCGCGCGCACATCGGCCTGCGCGTTGAAGCCAAAGGTCGCCACGCGGCGGTCGGTCAGCTTGCCGACAAGGGCCTGAACCTCGGGGTGGTCGGTGCAGCAGACCGCCAGCCCGTAAAACGGCACCGAGGAGACGAAGTTATAGAACCCCTCGCGCAGACGGTCGAAATCGCCCCAATGCTCCATATGCTCGGGGTCGATATTGGTCACGATGGCGATGGTCGCGGGCAGGCGGTTGAAGCTGCCGTCGCTTTCATCCGCCTCGACCACCATCCATTCGCCGGCACCGGCGCGCGCGTTGGACCCGTAGGCGTGGATCACGCCGCCATTGATGACGGTCGGATCGAAGCCGCCCGCATCCAGAAGCGTGGCCACCATGGTCGTCGTCGTCGTCTTGCCATGCGTGCCGCCGATGGCGATGTTGGATTTCAGGCGCATGAGTTCGGCCAGCATCTCGGCGCGGCGCACAACGGGCAGGCCACGGCGGCGGGCCTCTTCCAGTTCGGGATTGCCCTTCTTGATCGCGGTTGAGATCACGACCACGCCCGCCGTGCCGATATTTTCCGCGCGCTGTCCTTCGAAAACGCGCGCGCCAAGGCTTTCCAGCCGGTCGGTGATCTTGGTTTTCTTCGCGTCCGAGCCCTGCACGTCATAGCCAAGCGTCATCAGCACCTCGGCGATGCCGGACATGCCGATCCCCCCGATGCCCACGAAATGGATCGGGCCGAGTTCTCCGGGCAGTTTCGTCGCGGCATTCATGCGGCAATCTCCGTCACGAGGTCATAAAGGCGCCGCGCCGCATCGGGCCGGCCAAGGTCAAGGGCCGCCTGCGCCATCTCGGTCGCGCGGGCGGGATCGGTCAGAATGGCCGCGATGTCGCGCGCAAGGCTTTCAGCGTCAAGCACCGATTCAGGCAGAACCATCGCAGCGCCAGCATCGGCAAGAGACCGCGCATTCGCCGACTGGTGATCGCCCGATGCCGCCGCATAGGGGATCAGAATCGAGGGCCGCCCGATCACCGTGATATCCGCGACCGAGGACGCCCCCGCCCGGCTCACGACCAGATGCGCGCCCGCAATCCGCTGCGGCACATCGGCGAAGAAGGGCTGCACATCGGCCGGAACACCGGCTTGCTGATAGGCGGCGGTGACGCGGGCGTGATCCTCGGCCCGGGCCTGGTGGGCGACATGCAGCCGCGCGCGCAGATCATCGGGCAGCAGCGCCACGGCACCGGGCACCACATCCGACAGCACCCGCGCCCCCTGCGAGCCGCCGATCACCAGAAGCGACAGCGCGCCGTCACCGGGGGGGGCGTAATCCGCGCCCGCCTGATCCAGCACCGCCTGACGGACCGGATTGCCGGTATGAATGCCGGTGACGCCGCCGGGCAGGCTGGTCGGCCAGATCCCGCAGGCGACGCGGCCCACGCGCGGCGCGAAGATCGTGTTCACCCGGCCCATGACGCCGTTTTGTTCGTGGATCATGCGCGGGATGCCCATCATCCATGCCGCCCCCATGGCGGGGATGGTCGGATAGCCGCCAAAGCCGATCACCACATCGGGCCGGTCGCGGCGGAAGGCGCGCCGCGCGGCCATCACGCCCGCGGCAATGCGGAAGGGCGCCGCCAGCTTGCCCGCAGCCCCCCCCCGCGCGGTGGTGGCCGAGGGCACGACCTCACGCCTTACCGCATCGGGAAAGCCGCCCGCATAGCGCGCGCCGCGATCATCGGTGGAAAGCACCACCCGCCAGCCATCGGCCAGCAGCACCTCGGCCAGAGCCTGCGCGGGGAACATATGCCCGCCCGTGCCGCCCGCCGCGATCAGCGCATATCGTGCCATCACCGCCCCCGCCCGATCACGTCCGATATCTCGCCCTGCGGACGGTGCCGCGTCAGCGCCAGCAGCATCCCCATGGCAATGCCCGAGGCGATCACCGACGATCCGCCATAACTCACGAAAGGCAGCGTCATCCCCTTGGCGGGCAGAAGCCGCACGGCCACACCCATATTGATCAGCGCCTGCACACCGAAAGCGCAGGCAAGCCCGGCGCCGGCGATCCGCGCGAACGGGTCGCGTTCGCGCAAAAGCCGCATCAGGGACCGGAAGACGATGGTGGCGTAAAGCGCGATGATGACCAGCACCAGCACCAGCCCGTATTCCTCGGCCGCGACGGCGATGATGAAATCGGTATGCGCGTCAGGCAGCGACCATTTCACCGTGCCCTCACCCACGCCGACGCCGAAGAAGCCGCCTTCCTGAATGGCATTGGTGGCATAGCCGATCTGGGTGCGGGGGTCGATCTCGGCGCTCAGGAAGCCGTCGATGCGGCGGGCGAAATGCTCGGACGAGCCGTAAGCGAAGATGCCGCCCAGAAAGGCCAGCCCCAGCACGCCACCCAGCAGCCAAAGGGGCGCACCGGCGACGAAGAACATCACGCTCCAGGCGAAAAGCACCAGCGAGGCCTGCCCGAAATCGGGCTGCGCCGCCAGCATGAGCACCACCACGGCGGTAATGACGAAGCTGATCGTCCTGCCCGGCGGCGCGCCGACATGCTGGCTGGCGGCCATGAACCATGCGGCCGTGACCACGAAGCAGGGCTTCAGAAACTCGGACGGCTGGACGGATGCGAAGCCAAGGCTCAGCCAGCGCGTCGCCCCCTTGCCGAAATCGGTGCCGATGGCCGGCAGCATCGCCACCACCAGAAAGGACAGCACGAAGCCGATCACCCCCCATTGGCGCACCCGGCGCGGCGACATCATCGACACGACCAGCATCGCCACCAGCCCGACGCCCCCGAACAACATCTGCCGCGAGACATAATAAAACGGCGGCAGGTTGTTCTTTTCCGCCAGGGGCACCGATGCGGCCAGCCCCAGCAGCAGGCCGATGGCGAACAGGCCAAGCACCGCGAACAGGCTCCACCTGTCGATGGTGCGCCACCATTTCGGTAGGATAGGGTCGCCCACCCGCACCGGAGTCGCGCCAAAAACCATTTCGGTCATGGGATTACCGCCGTCACTGCCTCTGCCCGTTGCCCGATTGTTCGGGTCTGATGGGCCAGCATAGCGTGAATATCCCCCGCGCGCCACTGATGATTCGCAAACCGCCGCGTGAACGCTGGACCCCGCCGGTCCGCAGGGGTAGGCTTGGCGCGTCGCATCAAAGGCCAGCCCATGTTTCAAGACCCCTTCTTCATCATCGCCCTGATCGCCTCGGCGGTGGTTCTGGCGATCCTGGCCACCGGGATCACCGGCTTCGGCATCGGCGGGGCGTTCAACGCCAGGCACGGCAACCGCCTGATGCGCTGGCGGCTGATCGCGCAGGCCGTCGCCATCGTCCTGATCCTGCTTTATTTCTGGATGCGGGGCGGCTGATGGTCACGCTGAGCCGCATCTATACGCGCACGGGCGATGACGGCCAGACGGCGCTTTCGGATGGCAGCAGGTTGTCGAAGGCGGATCAGCGGGTCGAAGCCTATGGCACCGTGGATGAACTGAACGCGGCACTTGGTCTTTGCCGGCTTCATGGCGGCGCGATGACCGAAGCGCTGGCGCGTCTTCAGAACGAGCTTTTCGATCTTGGTGCCGATCTGTCGCGCCCCGGCCTGGCGGCGGATGGCGATGCGCCCCATCCGGTGCTGCGCATGACCGACACCCAGACCACGCGCCTTGAGACCGAGATGGACGCGATGAACGCCCGCCTTGCCCCCCTTCGCAGCTTCGTTCTGCCCGGCGGCAGCCCGCTGGCCGCGCATCTTCACCTTGCCCGCACCATCGCGCGCCGCGCCGAACGCCGCGCCGTGGCCCTTGCCCTGCACGGCGATGTGAACCCGGCAGCGCTGCGCTATCTCAACCGCGTGTCGGACTGGCTGTTCGTGGCGGCACGGGTTGCGAACCTTGATGCGGGCGGCGACATCCTGTGGCAGCCGGGTGCGACACGCACGGGCACGAGTTGACGCGCACGTCAACGCAGCGTCACGGGATTTTTTCCTGTCCACCTGCCGGGCTGACCGCTATCAATTGCGCCATATTGCATGAGGCAACATAAGGGAGAGAGCACCGATGAAGGTTCTCGTGCCGGTAAAACGGGTTATTGATTTCAACGTCAAGGCGAAGGTGCGCTCCGACGGGTCGGGCGTGGATCTGGCCAATGTGAAGATGTCGATGAACCCCTTCGACGAAATCGCCGTGGAAGAGGCGATCCGCCTGAAGGAAAAAGGCGTCGCATCCGAGGTGGTCGCCGTCTCGATCGGCGTGCGTCAGGCGCAGGAAACCCTGCGCACCGCGCTGGCGATGGGGGCCGACCGCGCGATCCTGATCGTGGCCGCCGATGATGTGCATGACGATATCGAGCCGCTGGCCGTCGCCAAGCTTTTGAAAGCCGTGGTGGATGCCGAAAACCCCGGCCTTGTCATCGCCGGCAAGCAGGCCATCGACAATGACATGAACGCGACCGGCCAGATGCTGGCGGCGCTTCTGGGCTGGCCGCAGGCGACCTTCGCCAGCAAGATCGAGATTTCGGGCGAAACCGCGCAGGTCACGCGCGAGGTGGACGGCGGCCTTCAGACCATCGCGGTCAAGCTGCCCGCCATCGTCACCGCCGATCTGCGCCTGAATGAGCCGCGCTATGCCTCGCTTCCCAATATCATGAAGGCGAAGAAGAAGCCGCTGGAAGAAAAGACCCCTGCCGATTACGGCGTGGACACCAGCCCGCGGCTGGAAATCGTCAGCACCCGCGAGCCCGAGGGGCGCAAGGCGGGTATCCGCGTCGGCTCTGTCGATGAGCTTGTCCAGAAACTCAAAGAAGCGGGGGTTGTGTGATGGCTGTTCTGCTGCTTGCCGAAGTCACGAACGGGGAATTGGGCCGCGACGCCACCGCCAAGGCGGTCAATGCGGTCAGGGGTCTGGGCGATGTGACGGTGCTTTGCGCCGGCGCGCAGGCCCGCGCGGCCGCTGACGAGGCCGCCAGGATCGACGGCGTGGCCCGCGTGCTGGTCGCCGAGGATGCGCTTTACGGCCACCGCCTAGCCGAACCCACCGCCGCCCTGATCGTGTCGCTTGCTGGTGATTACGACCATATCGCAGCCCCCGCCACCACGGATGCGAAGAATGTGATGCCGCGCGTGGCGGCGCTTCTGGATGTGATGGTGATTTCGGATGTGTCCGCCGTGGTCGATGCCGACACGTTCGAACGCCCGGTCTATGCGGGCAATGCCATCCAGACGGTAAAATCAAAGGATGCCAGAAAGGTCATCACCATCCGCACCGCCAGCTTCGACGCGGCCGGCGCGGGCGACCCCGCCCCCGTGGCCGATCAGGCCGCCGCCGGGGACCCCGGCCTGTCATCATGGGTCAGCGATGAGGTCGCGGCCTCGGACCGGCCCGAACTCACCTCGGCCGGGCGCGTGGTCTCGGGCGGGCGCGGCGTCGGCTCGGAAGAAAACTTCGCCCTGATCGAGGCCCTTGCCGACAAGCTGGGTGCCGCCGTGGGCGCATCCCGCGCGGCGGTCGATTCGGGCTATGCGCCCAATGACTGGCAGGTCGGCCAGACCGGCAAGATCGTGGCCCCCGAACTTTACATCGCCGTGGGGATTTCCGGCGCGATCCAGCACCTTGCGGGCATGAAGGACGCCAGGACCATCGTTGCCATCAACAAGGATGAGGAAGCCCCGATCTTCCAGGTCGCCGATTACGGGCTGGTGGGCGATCTGTTCCAGATCCTGCCGGAACTGACCGAAAAGCTGTAAG